>JAFGQJ010000251.1 GCA_016935715.1 Spirochaetales bacterium | reverse complement strand
CCGACGGCGTGGCGGGCCGCGCCTCCCAGGGGTATGCCGGTCAGCGGCCCCGCGGCGAAGATCAGCTTGTTTGCCGGGCTCAGCGGATCGATGTCCGGCTTCACCTCTCTGAGCAGGTAGTGGATGATGAAGCCGGTGCCGCCGATGTATCGGCGGCAGAAGCTCTCCTCGAGAGGCTCGACTGAGGTCTCCAGATTGTCCAGATCGACCCGCAGGAGCTTTCCGTTGTAGCCACCTGGAAGCTGCTCGTTCATGCGATCGCTCCTTGCCGTTTGCATGCAGAATCGGCTCAGCAGTGTAGCACATCGGGACTGTTGTTTGTAGGCGCTTCGAAGGATGCGTCGCTTCGAGGGAGGCGCTGCACCCCGACCGCACCCGCGGCGGATTCACTGGCGCAAAGCTCTTGTTTCTGCTATCAATTATGAAACCGGCGGTGAACCCGCAGAAAGGAGTGCGGCGAATGGCAGTGCAACGGTTGAAAAGCGGGGGCAGGGCGACGGGCACGATGATCCGCCTGATCCGCAATCCGGGCATCGCCTGGATCGCCAGGCAGGCGGGATTGGATTTCATCATGCTCGACCTGGAACACGGCTCCAGCTCCCTGGAAACCCTGAGCGATGTGGCCGCCACGGGCCGGGGAGCGGGGTTGGAGGTTTTCGTGCGCGTACCGGAGCTGGCCAAAGGCTACGTGTCCAGGGTGCTGGACTGCGGCTGCAGCGGGGTGATGGTGCCGATGGTGCAGTCCGCCGAGCAGGCGCGGCTGCTGGCGCGATGGTGCAAATTTGCGCCCGTGGGAGACCGGGGTCTGGGCTCGAGCGGAACGCACACCAACTTCGCCTCCGTGGGCGCCGGGGCGGCCTCCGGATTCATGGAGGCGGCCAATGATCAGGTTCTGGCCATAGCCCAGATCGAGACTGCCGCCGCGATCGAGGAGATCGGGGCGATCGCCGGGGTCGCGGGAATCGATGCCCTGCTGATCGGCCCCAATGATCTCGCGGTTTCCCTGGGCTGTCCGGGGGAGATGGGCAACCCCAGGCTGCTGCAGGCGATCGACGCGGTCGCCGAAGCGGCCGATCGCAGCGGCAAGATCTTCGGCATGCACGGGCCGGAGGAGCTGATGGAGCGCTACCTGTCCCGGGGCCTGCGCCTGGTCATGAGCGGCCTGGACATCAACATGCTGCTGAGCGGAATGCAGAAGATCGCCGCCCGGTGGAAGCAGGGAGGGGAGTCATGAAAACCCATCGTTTCCAGCCGTTCGCCTACCAGCTGAACCTCGGCTCCCATCCGCCGGTGCTGGAGATAGAGGACGGAGACACGGTGATCACCACCACGGTCGACAATGCCGGGCGGGACCAAACGGACAGGGAAATCACGCCGCCGGGAAATCCTCAGACCGGTCCCTTCTCGATCCGCGGGGCCCGCCCGGGGGACGCCCTGGCGGTGCGCTTCGAACGGATCACCCCCAACCGGCCGATCGGCCGCACCAGGAGCCGCATCGCCGCCCACGTGCTGGATGCCGAGTACCTGGAGGCAGCCGGCCGGAGCCGCGGCCCGGCGGAAGCAGGGGAGGAGCAGTGGCTCGATTGGGAGATCGATACCGACCGCTGGACCGCCACCCTGAGCTCCCCCGCCTTCCCATCCGGCCGATTGAGCTTGCCCCTGGACCCGATGGTGGGCTGCTTCGGCACAGCGCCGCCGAAGGGGCAGGCCATCGCCGCCACCACCGCCGGCCCCTACGGTGGCAACATGGATTACCGGGGCTTCAGAGCCGGCACAACGGTCTACCTCCCCGTATTCGCCGAAGGTGCCCTGCTGCACCTGGGGGATGTTCACGCCCTCCAGGGGGACGGGGAGATCGTGGGTACGGGTATCGAGGTTTCCGCCGAGGTGGAGTTCACCGTGCGGCTGATCCGGGACCGGAGCCTCTCCTGGCCGCGGGCCCGGGACCGGCAGGGCATCATGACCGTCGGCAACGCCCGGCCTCTGGACCAGGCTCTCCAGGAGGCGACCACGGAGATGGTGCGCTGGCTGGTGGAGCTTGGGCTCGAGGAGGAGCAGGCCCACATCCTCCTGGGACAGTGCGTGCGCTACGAGGTGGGCAATGTCTTCGATCCTGCGTACACCATGGTCTGCAGGCTCGACGGCAGCCTGCTGCAGGAGATCGGCCTGGAGCTTCCAGCGGAGGTCTAGAAACCCCGGTCACCGCCGGTCAGGCCGCCCAGGCCCTGGAGCAGCCCGCCCCGCCGGGTCTCGCCGCGATTGACGCGGGATGAGGCGATCACCCGGTCGGCCAGGCGGGAGAAGGGCAGGGTCTGCAAGTACACGACCCCGGGCCCGCTCAGGGTGGCGTGGAACAGGCCCTCGCCCCCGAACAGGGCGGTCTTGAAATCCCCGACGTATTTGATGTCGTACTCGACCTGCTCCTCGAAGGCCACCAGGCACCCGGTGTCCACCCGCAGGCTCTCCCGGCTCCGCAGGGTCTTCTTGAGCAGGGTTCCCCCGGCATGGATGAAGGCCAGGCCGTCGCCGCTGAGCCGCTGCAGGATGAAGCCCTCTCCGCCGAAAAATCCCGCCCCCAGTCGCTTCGTAAAGGCCACGGAGATGTCGATCCCGTAGGCCGAGCAGAGATACGCATCCCTCTGGCAGAGCACCGGCCCGCTTTCCTCCAGCGGGAGAGCCAGGATCTTGCCCGGGTACGGCGCGGAGAAGGCGAGCTTGCGCTTTTCCCCGCTCTCGTTGTAGAAGGTGGTGATGAAGAACGATTCCCCAGTCAGCACCCGCTTCAATCCCTTCATGAAGCCGCCGCCGGTCCCGGTGTTCACCCGGATTCCCTCTTCCAGGAACATCATGGCCCCTGCCTCCGCCTGGATCGCTTCCTGCGGGTCCAGGGTGACGATCACCGCCTGCATGTCGTCACCCACGAGCTGGTAATCGATCTGGTGTGTCATACACTCCTCCTGTTTCGTACTCGAAACGCTCCCTGCCGCAAGCCCGTATCGGTTTTCTGATGCCGGGCTCAATCGCTGTTCACGAGCTATTGCTCCAGGCGTTCGGTCTGGTAGAGGTAAAGCTCCGTCTTCCATTCCCGCAGGCCGGCCTGTTCGCTGGTTGGCAGGAATCTCTGCACATCCTGACGGGCTGTGTCCCAGTCTATCCGTTGTATCGCCCCCCTCAATGCACGTATGAACCAGGGGACATCCACATCGATTTCCCGACCCGCCCACGGGCCCTGTTGGAAAAGGGCGTTCGTCGCGATGTTCGGGAAGGTGATGCAGCTGGTCTCGAATTCCGATCCGGCGGGAGGATTCGTATCCACCTCCAGTTTGATGCGTATTTTTTTGGAATTGTTGCGGGGGAAGGGCAGCTCTGCAGTCAGAAGCCTCCCAGCGAATCGTTTTTCAGGAATGTCTTTTTGACCGCCCCTTCGGATTTTGATCTGTCCTGGATTTCGAAGTCTATACCCTCCCGAGCGGAGTCTTCTTTGATCCCGTGCAAATATGCGTCCCATCGGAACCCGGGGTCTGGTTGTTTCAGAAGGAAATCCAGATCTTCTGAGAAGCGATTCGTGCCGTAGATGATTCTCAGGCACGTGCCGCCGTGGAATACCGCCTCGGAGAACATGCTTTCAGGCTGATGATTTCCCCCGCATCAAGCGCCCGGGAAACAGGTTTCTTACCACGGTGAAATCGAACAGGCCTCCGGGAGGCGCCAGATTGAAAACCGCCTCCGTCAGGGTTTGCATGATGCGTCAAGGTTACATTTTTCGTAACTTAATTGCAAGCATTTCCGGTATTGCAGGCATGGTCGACCCGCTCGAGGGCCGGGCGTAGCCATGACCGTTGAGACATACCCGTGACTGTTATGGAAGAACAGGAGTGTTTCGGGTTATCCTATGGGCGGGGGAGGAAGGCATGCAGAAGATCGACTTCAAGAAAAGGCTGCGGTCCCTGTACAGCGCTCCGGCCAAGGCGCCGGTGCTCGTGGAGGTGCCGCAGATGAACTTCATCATGATCGACGGGGCCGGGGATCCCAACACCTCCCCCGGGTTCCAGCAGGCCGTGGAGGCGTTGTTCTCCACCTCCTACACACTGAAATTCATGATCAAGAAGGGACCCCTGGCCATCGACTACGGAGTGCTGCCGCTGGAGGGGGTCTGGTGGGCCCGGGACATGAACGCCTTCGCCGTCGCGGACAAGGCCTCCTGGGAGTGGACCCTGATGATCATGCAGCCGGAATACGTGGACCCGCAGCTCTTCGAGCAGGCCCGCGCGGAAGTCGCAAAGAAGAAGGATCTGCCGGCCGCGCAGCGGCTGCGCTTCGAAGCATTCCGCGAAGGCCTCAGCGCCCAGCTGCTGCACGTCGGGCCGTTCTCCGGGGAAGCCCCCACCATCGAGCGGCTGCACCGCTTCATCGGGGACAACGGCTACCGCCCCAGGGGCAAACACAGGGAGATCTATCTCAGCGATCTGAGGCGAGCGGCTCCCGAGAAGCTCAGGACGATCATCCGCCAGCCTGTCGAACGGAGCTGATCGCAGCCTCCGCGGCGCCGTCCGCCCCGGCTCAGGCAAACAGCAGGCTCTGCAGCTCCCGGGCATTCTGAATCGCCTGGCCGCGGCTGTGATTGTTGAAGACCACCAGCAGAAGCCGGGCCTTGGCCAGCATCCGTTCGATCATCGGCAGCCACCGGGACAGCTCGTCGGTGCCGTACAGGTAGTCGTAGCGGCTGACGTTGTCCCCGTTCCACCAGTTGGCCGCATTTCGGCCGTGAAAGCGCAGGTAGGCCAGGTCCGAGCTGACCACCTCCGTGGGCTCGGGAAGCCCTGGCAGCCGCGGCTCGTCCACGTTGACCAGCGCGGCACCCACCTTGCGCAGCCCTTCGTAAACCGAATCCCTCTGCCAGTCGGCGCCGCGGAACTCCACCGCTTTGGGCAGATCCGCCAGGGATTCGCACAGCCGGGCCAGGTGCCTGCGGCTTTCTGGTGTGTAGTGGAAGCTGTAGGGAAACTGG
>JAFGQJ010000041.1 GCA_016935715.1 Spirochaetales bacterium | reverse complement strand
TGATCAGCTCTTCCGCGCTCTCGGCCGTGCGGCCCTGAGCCTTGAACCCCCCCAGCTGTCCGCTGGACTGGGGGGTGAGGCCGATGTGCCCGATCACGAGGATTCCCGCATCCACGATGCCGCGGATCTGCCCGATCACCCGCCGGCCTCCCTCGAGCTTGACCGCGTCCATGGACGCCTCCTTGAGAAAGCGCCCGGCATTGCGCACCGCCTCGGGCACAGAGACCTGGTAGGAGAGGAAGGGCATGTCCCCGATCACGAAAGTGCCGGGCGCTCCCCTCCGAACGGCCCGGCAGTGGATCAGGCACTCCTCCATGGTGACGGGGATGGTGCCGTCGTATCCGTAGACCACCATGCCGAGGGAATCGCCCACCAGGATCATGTCCATGCCCACCTGTTCGGCGAAGCGGGCGATCGGGTAGTCGTAGGCGGTTATCCAGGTGAGCTTCTCGCCGGTCCGTTTCATCTTCAAGAAATCGAGTCTTCCTTTTTTTCCCATTGCTTCCTCCGTTCTTCGAATGGCTGCCCGGAACGTCTCGGGTATTGCCGCTAGCCAGTGTACAATTGCAGTTTTATGGGGTCAACTCATCGGTGTTTTTGCTGTACAGTGTTGAGGACGGCGGGGAAGAGCTCAACGGGAGAGGAGCATGAGTGATCGCGCGCATACGGGCCGGATCGGGCAGATGGAGCCCTGGATGCAGACAGTCGAGAAGATTCTCGAGAAAGCCGCTTCCGAGGGCCGGGGGCAGCTGTACGAATACGAAGTCTACGAGATCCTGACGGAGCTTCGGATCAAGACCCCTACCTACATCATTGCCAGGGATGAGAGGGACATCACCCACAGCACTCTGGCGGTTTTCTCCTCCGAGCGGATCGTTCTGAAGATCATCTCCGGCCAGATCGCCCACAAGCAGAAAGCCGGAGGCATCCGGGTCGTCTACAAGGACCTGGATTTCGTGCGCTATTCGGTGCGGGAGATGCTGCGGGGCTTTGCCGGAGAAGGCACGTCCGTGCAGGGAGTGCTGCTGGTGCAGTACGTGGACTACTCCAAGGACCTGGGCAATGAGATCCTGCTGGGCCTGCGGGAGAGCGACTCCTTCGGTCCGGTGATCTCCTTCAGCAAGGGGGGCACCGATGCCGAGCATTTTGCCAAAAATTTTTCCTCTCCGAACCTGATTCTTCCTCCGCTGGACCGGCAGTGGGCCGACGCCCTCATGGCTTCCACGCATATCAGCGGCAAGTACCTGGCCGAGGGACATGCCGACTACATCACCAAGATCGTGGATCTACAGGTGAAGTACAGCAATCTGGCCGTCGCTTTCTCCAATTTCTTCGCCTCCCCGTCCCGATTCGTTTTAACTGAGTTCGAAGTCAATCCTCTGGTTTTCGATGACAACGGGGAGCTGATCGCCATCGACGGATACGCCACCTTTCGCGCCAAGTCCGACGAGCCGCCGGATCTGGGCATCCGGGACAAGGAGACCCTGCGGCCCCTGTTCGAGCCGACCGGGGTGGCGGTGATCGGCATCAGCACCTCGGACAGCAGCAAGGCGGGGAATATCATCATCAAGAACCTGATCGATTTGAAGCGCAATGACCTCTACGGCGTCAACATCAAGGGCGGCACGGTGAGCATCTCCGGAAGAGTCCTGGACCTCTACAGGTCCGTTGCGGACATTCCCGATCCCGTGGACCTGGCCATCGTGACCGTCCCGGCCGAAGCCTCTCTGGCCGTGGTGGAGGAGTGCGCCCGCAAGGCAGTGAAGGCGATTCTGCTGATCCCGGGAGGCTTCAGCGAAACCCGGGACAGGCGGGATCTGGAGGAGAGGATCCTCGAGGTGGCCGGGAGCAATGAGATGCGCATCATGGGGCCCAATTGTCTCGGCGTGGTGTACGCGGGAGACAGGGAGCACCCCGGACTGAACACCTTCTTCATCCCCGAGGAGAAGTTCAAGGTCAACCTGGAGCAGGAGAAGAACGTGGCCATCCTGAGCCAGAGCGGGGCGGTCGGGATCATGGAGATCTACAACCTGCGCAGCGCCATCAGTCCCAAGGTCATCGTCAGCTACGGCAACCAGCTGGATGTCGATCCTTCGGACCTGGTGCAGTACTTCGAAGAGGATCCCATGGTGGACGTGATCGGATTGTACATCGAGGGATTCAAGCCGGCGGCGGGGAGAAAGTTCTTCGACATCACCTCCGGGTGCCGGAAGCCCGTGGTGGTGTACAAGGCCGGCCGCACCGAGGCGGGGCAGATGGCCACGCGCTCCCACACGGCCAGCATCGCCGGGGAGTACGAGGTAGCCAAGGCGGCGATGAAGCAGGCCGGCCTGATCGTGGCCGATTCCATGATCGACCATGGTGACCTGGTAAAGACCTTTGCCCTGCTGCACGAGTTCAAGGTGAGCGGCAACCGGGTGGCGGTCATCGCCAACGCCGGCTACGAGAAAACCTACGCGGCGGACAATCTGGGCGAGCTCGTGCTGGCCGATCTGGACAGGCAGACCATCGACAAGCTCAGGGAGGTCATCCCGCCGTACGTCAATGCCGAACCCCTGCTGGACCTGACGGCCATGGTTTCCGATGAGCAGTTCGAGCGCTGCATCGACATCATGCTCGACTCCCCGCAGGTGGATGCCATCTGCATCTCGATCGTACCGCAGGCCCAGCTGCTGCACACCACCGATGAGGAGATCGAGCACTACGAGAAGAACATCGCCGCCAGGATCGTCGAAACCGTGCACAAGCACGGCAAGCCGACCGTGGTATCGGTGAATGTAGTCAGCGGAGCGGATGCGGTGTACAATCGCTTCGGACAGGTGATGGACTCCGGGGGAGTGCCCACCTACCTGACCGCGGAACGGGCCATGATCTGCCTGAACGCCTTCATCCGCTATCATCTGATCAGGGAACGGGGTATCATCAGCGAGTGGCTGAGATAGCCTCGAGGAGGAGGAAAGAGCTCTCATGCACATGGACGCAAAGCATCGATATTCCATCTCGGCTCGCCGGATGAGCCGGTCGATCATCCGGGAGCTGCTCAAGCTGACCAACAAACCGGAGATCATATCCTTCGCCGGCGGCCTTCCCAGCCCGCAGACTTTTCCCTCCCAGGAATTGAAGCAGATCTGCATCTCGATATTCGAGGATTCGCCGCAGGTCACGCTGCAGTACAGCGCCACCGAGGGGCTGTCCTCCCTGAGGGATATGCTGGTCGATTTTACCGGCCGCTGCGGGCTGCCGGTCAGCCGGGAGGAGTTGATCGTCACGACCGCCAGTCAGCAATCCCTCGATCTGGTGGGGAAGATCTTCATCGATTGGGGAGACCTGGTGGTCGTGGAAGAGCCCAGCTATCTGGGAGCAGTCAGCGCCTTCAAAGCGTATGGAGTGCGCTTCATGCCCATCCCGATGGACGAACAGGGCATCGAGACCGAGGTGCTGCACAGCCGGCTCCGGGAGCTGAAGAGGAGCGCGGGAAGCGGGGTCGAATACTATCAGAACATGCCCAAGTTCATCTACACGATACCGGATTTTCAGAATCCCAGCGGGATAACCATGAGCCTGGAGAGGCGGGAGCAGCTGCTGAACATCGCCGATGAGTTCGATCTGATCATCGTGGAGGATGTGCCCTACAAGTGGCTGCGCTACCGCGGGGAGGAGCTGCCCCTGATCGGGGCGCTGGAGGCCGGGAGAAGAGGGGCCTCCGGGGCCGGCGCCTCACCGGCAGCCCCGGCGAATCCGGACGGCGCCGCGGTGCAGCCGGTCCTCCCGGGCCGCCGGGTCATCAACCTGTTTACCTTTTCCAAGATCCTGTCCCCGGGAATCCGCCTGGGGTGGATCTGCGCCGATGCTGCGGTGATCGACAAGCTCGTGCAGGCCAAGCAGGCCGCGGATCTCTGCACCTCCGCCCTCACCCAGGCCTTTGCGGAGCAGTACATGAGGCGGGGTCTGCTGGAGGGCCGCATCCAGGCCAACATCGAGCTGTATCGGGGCAAGCTGCGCTGTATGCTCGAGTCGCTGGAGGAGTTCATGCCCCGAATGGCGGGTTTGAGCTGGACGGCGCCGGAAGGCGGCATGTTCATCTGGATCACCCTTCCGGAAGGAATGGACACCGAGGAGATGTTCAAGGAGGCCATCGAGCGAAACGTGGCCTACGTGGTGGGCTCGGCCTTTCATCCGGCCGGGGGCGGGCACAACACCATGCGGCTGAACTTCTCCTACTGCAGCGAAGAGGAGATCCGGGAGGGGATCCGGCGCCTGGCCGGACTGGTTCGCGCCAGGCAGCGGGGAGCCGCCTGAGTTCAGGGGTCGCGCTGCAGACGTTTCAAGCAGGAATCAAATCTGGATTCCGAACAGGCTGCGGCATTCCTGGAAGAGAAGATCCTTCTGCATGTCTGCCATGAAGGATGTCTCGTAGTACTGGAGATCGTTCTCACCCAGCTCCGTTCTCTCGATCAAATCGGCCAGCAGCCGGCTGCCGGCCGGGTCGAGGGAACCGACCCTGATGAGCTCGCCGATCAGGTCCGCCGTGGAAACGATGAAGATCAGGGCTTTGTGCGGGGAGGTGATGTTCAGGCTCTGGTGCTCCCGGGCAGCGTCCACGTACAGCTCGGGGAAGCTCCAGCGGGCCAGCAGGGAGGCGCCGATCTCGCGGTGGTCGGCTCCGTAGATCCCGGCTTCCATCTGCTCCACGGGACTGCCGCCCTGTTGAAGCGCCGCAACCACGGGCTGGTAGCGTTGCCGGTCGGCGTTGTAAATGGCGACCTGTCCGATGTCGTGGAGCAGCCCCGCGATGAAGCAGTCCTCCGCCGCATCCTTGCGATTGCAGCGGGTAGCCACGTGTTTGGCGAGGAAAGCGGTCAGGATCGAGTGTTTCCAGAAGTATTGGAAGAACGGATCGTTGCGGCTGCCGGCCAGCGAGCCGGAAGCCGTCAGCAGGAGAACGAGACTCTTCAGATTCTTGAATCCGAGCAGGGTGATGGCCATCTGCAGGCTCTTGATCTCCCTCTGCCGCGCGTACATCGCCGAGTTGGCGATCTTCAGGATCTTGGCGGTCAGGCTGGGGTCCACCTTGATGATCTCCTCCAGCTCCTTGAAGGAGATGTCCAGCTTGTCCTCGGCGATGGATAGGATCCTGGCGGCCACATCGGGGATGATGGGCATCGTCTTCAGGTACTGTTCGAATCCCTGGCTCATGGCAATTTCTCCGCTTCCTGTTCGTTTTCCACCATATATATCGCGTTCATCGTTGTGAATCCAGCACTTCCCGCACTAGAGGCTGTAGCGCAGGGATCTGCGCCGCCGGTGACGCTCTGTCCCCAGGTCGATCAGGCGATCGAGTAGCTCCGGGTAGGACAGGCCGTCGGCCTCGCACATCTTGGGATACATGCTGATATTGGTGAACCCGGGGATGGTGTTGATCTCATTGAGAAGGATCCGGCCGCTTCCCTCCTGCAGAAAAAAATCGACCCGGGCCATGCCGGAGCATTCGATCGCCCGGAACGCGGCCACCGCGACCCTTCGGATCTCCCGGCTGACGGGATCGGGGAGGTCCGCGGGCAGTTTCAGCTCGGCACCGTCCGGATCGACGTATTTGGCCTCGTAGCTGTAGAACTCGTGGGCGGGCAGGATCTCTCCGGGTGTGAAGGCCAGTGGAGACTCGTTTCCCAGGACGGCGCACTCGATCTCCCGCCCCTTGATGGCCGGTTCAGCCATGGCCTTGAGGTCGTAGCGCAGCGCCTCGGCGATCGCCGGCTGAAGCTCATCCCGGTCGTGGACCTTGCTCACCCCCACCGACGAGCCGGCGGTCACCGGTTTCACGAACAGGGGCGGGGACAGCCGCTCCAGCACCGCTGCCACGCTCCGGGCGCAGTCGTCCCGCACGACCACGAAGTCCACCACCGGCAGCCCGCTCTGCCGCCAGAGCTCCTTCGTCTTCTCCTTGTCCATGGCCACAGAGCTTGCCAGCACGCCGGCGCCGACGTAGGCCAGATCCGCCGTCTCCAGCAGCCCCTGGACCGTGCCGTCTTCCCCGAAGGTGCCGTGGAGCACGGGAAAAACCACGTCGGCGTCGATGGCC
>JAFGQJ010000250.1 GCA_016935715.1 Spirochaetales bacterium | reverse complement strand
TCTTGACGCCTCTGCGCGCCCTGATGTACTGTCGCATGTAGACCCGAGCCATGAAAAACAAGCTCAAGCGCGCCAAATCTCTCAACATCGGCTTCATTTCCACGCGTTTCAAAGGCCTGGACGGGGTATCCCTGGAGTCGACCAAATGGGCGGAGATCTTCGAAGGGTTTCATCACAGCTGCTACTGGTTCGCAGGGGAGTTGGACAAGGATCCTCAAACGGGCATGCTGGTGCCGGAAGCCTTTTTCCAGCACCCGGACAACGTCGCCCTGTCCGGAGAGCTGTTCGGGGTGCAGACCCGTACCCGCACAGTGACCGACCGGATCTACAACCAGAAGGAGTATCTGAAAGAAAAGATCTACGCTTTCATAGAAGGCTTCAACCTCGATCTTGTGGTAGCCGAGAACATACTGGCCATACCGATGCACATCCCCCTGGGCGTGGCCCTGACCGAGGTGATTGCAGAGACGGGAATCCCTACGATCGCCCACCACCATGACTTCTACTGGGAGAGACCCCGCTTCCTGCTCAACGCGATTCCCGATATCCTGGACATGGCCTTTCCCCCCGACCTTCCCTCCATGAAGCACGTAGTGATCAACACGGTAGCCCAGAAGGACCTGGCCGCCAAGACGGGGATCTCTTCTCAACTGATCTACAACGTGATCGACTTCGAACGGGCCAAAACCGGGATCGACGACTACAACAGGAACCTGCGTGCGGACATGGGCTTCAGCGACCAGGATATCCTGATTCTGCAGCCAACCCGGGTCGTGTCCCGAAAGGGCATCGAGCAGGCTCTCTACCTGGTCGAACGCCTGCGCGTACCCTACCTGAATCTCCTGATCTCCCACTCGCCGGGAGACGAGGGGGAGGAGTATTTCACCTGGATCCAGGATACGGCCCGGCGCCAGAAGGTACCGGTCCATTTCATCTACAACCGTCTCCACGAGTCACGCTCCCAGACCCCGGACGGCCGCAAGGTCTACACGCTGTGGGACGTCTATCCCCACACCGACCTGATCACCTACCCCAGCCTCTACGAGGGCTTCGGCAACGCCTTCCTGGAGGCGATCCTGTTCAAGAAACCGCTGCTGGTGAACCGCTACTCGGTCTATATCGTGGATATCGAGCCCAAGGGCTTCGACGTCATCGCCATCGACGGCTTTCTGACCGAAGCCGCCGTGCGCAAGGTCGAGGAAGTGCTGAAGGATGCGGATCGCCGCCGGGCCATGGTGGAACGGAACTTCGAGCTGGGAAGGAAGTACTTCTCCTACAGCTCCCTCAAGCGCGGGCTGAGCACCCTGCTGACCAGTTTCTTCGGCACGATCCCGTCGGGGAACCTGGCCGGAGGGATGAACGGCCAGTAGGGCGGCGCCTGCCTGGGGGGCGGGAAAGCCCCCCGAGCCCTTCAGGACCAAGGGGATAAAAATCCTTGCCAGGGCCCGCTTGAGGGACCAGGCGGAAGGGGAGCAGGCAGCCTTGTTCCCTCTCCTACCGGTCTTCGGTAGGGAACAATCTGCGGGAAGGTCGAGCTCATAGCCATAGCAGCCTGTATCGCCAGAGTGCAGCAACCGTAGCAAGAACGGTCACCAGGCTCATCATCCTTTTCATGTGCTTGTCCCTTTTTGGGCCCATATCTCGATCAGCAGGTAGACTGTCCTTTCCGGTGCTGCGTTGATACGCGGATTCTTCGCGGGCACCGCCCACCCCCACCTGCAAGCGTAACACCTCTGATACACCTGCTTCCAATGGATATCATCCGGCGAGTGTCCGGTCGAGAAAGCGGAAAGCTATCGGATCGATTATGTGCAGAGCAGCAAAATTAGCGATTTGCAGAGATATACCGAAAACCGAAAGCCTCCTGTAATAAAACCGCAATCCCGTGTTACAATAACCAGCCATGCCTATCATCATCCACGAAAAGATCCGCATCGGGGTCAGCGCCTGCAACGCCGGCGCCCGGGTGCGCTGGAACCGCGCCGGCTGGGACCGTATCGCCCCCCTGAACCGGGAGATGACCAGCTTCGTGTGGACCCCGGTTTGCCCGGAGGTGATGTCCGGGCTCGGTGTGCCCCGGGACCCTGTACGCATCTCCGGGGGAAACGGCCGGGACTTCTGGAAGGCAGCGGCCCGCATGAAGAACCGCAGCGGCGAAGACGTGACGGAGCAGGTCCGCTCCGGCTGCCGGGACTGCCTGGAGGCGCTGAAACGGGCCGGGGTGGAGGCTTTCGTCTTCATGGAGGGAAGCCCCAGCTGCGGGGTGTACCGGACCACTCTGAAGAACAAGCGCCTGGGCAACCCGCCGGGAGTGTTCGGGGCGATGCTCCTGGAGGAGGACCTGTTCCTGATTCCCGCTCTGGACCTGGAGAGCCCGATCAAATGGTGGGACTGGCGCCGCCGCCTGCACGCCTTCTGCTGGCTGAAACGCCTGCAGATCGACGGCAAGGAGCAGCTGTACACGGCCTGGCATCATCTGAAGTTCATCTGCCAGGAGGTCGACCGCCAGGAAGCTCAAGCCATCGGTGCCCGGCTGGCCGGCCTGCCCAAGCGCTTTTCGCCGCAGTCCGCCGAACAGTGGAAATCCGCGACCCTTCGGCTGCTGCGCAGACCATCGACCTTCGCCCGCATTACCTCGGTCATGCTGAAGCACTGGGCTCACTACCGCAAGCACTTCAATCCGGAAGCCCGGGATATCACGGCGCCGGTGAGAGAGCTGTCCAAGTACAAGTTCGTCGAGGAGCTTCTTTCCATGGAGAAAAGAGCGGTTACCGAAAGCTACGATTTCGAGGGTGCCCCGGTGCTGTTCCGGGATAAGCGCTGAGGCCCGACTTTCCGGGCAAGGTTCGGGACGAGGACAGATCCCTGCTGCAGCGCTCTGCGGCCGCGCTTCTTGGTCGATTCCTCGTTCGATCGTTGACTCTACACTGATTTAACCTTAATTTCTCAGTAATAAATAGACTGTGGGGTGCCCGATTGTGAACATCATCGATAACGCGATCATGAGCTATTCGCTCCTCTGGCCCGGTGGAGCCGATGGGGTGGCCGGTGGAGAGAAAACCGGGGCGGCCGTGGCGGGGCGGCAGCCCGGAGCGAGCTCTCAGTTCGTACGTCCCGAGTCGGTGGAGGCCGGATCGGGAACGCTGCCGGTGGGCATGGGCGAAAACGTGGATCTGATGGTCTGACTCGCGGAACGACCCCTCGACGGAGAACATGAACCGCCGCGGCAGGCTCTTCACTCTTCTCGTCATTGCAATGTTCCTGGTTGGTGCGGCTGCCGTCGCCGACAGCCAGGACGCGGCCGAGCGGGACATTTTGGCGGCTCTTGAAGCCGGGGGCAACGTGGTGCTGATGCGCCATGCCGTTGCCCCGGGAGACGGAGACCCGCCAGGCTTTCGGCTGGATGACTGCAGCACCCAGCGCAACCTCTCGGAAGTGGACCGGGTCCTGACCAGCCGGTGGTGCCGCTGCAGGGAAACCGCAGAGCTCCTGGATCTGGCGCCGGTGGAGGAGTACCCGGTGCTCAACTTCGGGATTCGATGGCTACGATCCCAAGATATCCGTCCACGGTCAGCCGGTCCCCGCTGGAGATTCGCCTGGTAGCTTCG
>JAFGQJ010000249.1 GCA_016935715.1 Spirochaetales bacterium | reverse complement strand
GGACGCTGCACGGGAGTGCTTCTACCTGCCCGAGTCCCTTCGGCGCACAACCTCTTCAGCCGCCGCCACGATGTCGCCGACCCCCATGCCGTACAGGTCCAGCAGCTTCTCGTACGGCCCGGTCTCTCCGTAGCGGTCCTGTATCCCGACGCGCCGGAGGGGCACGGGAAGGTTTTCCCCCAGCAGCTCGGCCACGGCCGAACCCAGCCCGCCGATGACGTTGTGCTCCTCCACGATCACCACGGCCCGGCTTCTCTCCGCCTCTGCCAGGATGGCTTCTCCATCCAGGGGCTTCAGGGTGTGGATCTCCAGAACGGACGCCGCGATCCCCGACTCCCGTAGCTGTTCGGCCGCTTTCAGCACCCGGCCGAGGATCGGTCCGTTGCTGATCAGGGTGACCTCCCCGCCCGATCTCACCAGCGTGGCCTTTCCGATGTCGAACCGGGTGGACCCGTCGTGGAAATCCGGAACCTCAGCCCTGCTCAGGCGCAGGTACACCGGGCCGTCCAGATCGGCCACCAGGGGCAGCAGCGAACGCAGCTGATGGTGATCGCTCACGACAACCACGGTCATGTTGGGCAGAGCCCGCACCACGGCCAGGTCCATGACGGCCTGGTGGGTTGCGCCGTCCATCGGGCCGGAAAACCCGCCGTAGCCGGCCACTACCTTGACGTTGGTCCGGGAGTAGGATACCAGGGTGCGCAAGGGATCCCCTGCCCGGAGAACGAGCAGCCAGGCGAAGCTGTTCACGAAGGGGATCCAACCGGCCAGGCTCAGGCCCGCCCCGACGCCCATCAGGTTCTGCTCGGCCACCCCCACGTCGAAGAAGCGTTCGGGAAAGCGCTCTTTGAATCCGCAGGTCATGGTGCCCTCGGCCATGTCCGCATCCACCACGACGACCCGGCTGTTGGCCTCTCCCAGCTCGACCAGCGCCTCTCCGTAGGTCGCACGGAGCTGCCTGCTCTGGGCGGCGATCATGACTGCCTCCCCGACACGGTTCTGTTCCCGGCCCGGCGGTCCTCGGGAGATGCAGAGATCTCCCTGATACGCTCGGAGATCTCCGCTTCAGCCGCAGCCAGCTCCTCAGCGGTGGGCACCCGCCCATGCCAGGCGCTGGAGGATTCCATGAAGGATACGCCCCTGCCCTTCACCGTCCGGGCCAGGATGAGCACGGGCTGCTCGGGGTGCTCGCCGTCCAGAGCCTCGATGATCTGCTCGATCTCGTGCCCGTCGATGGACCGCACCTCGAAACCGAAGCTCCGCCACTTGCTCTCCAAAGGCTCGAGCGGCATGACGCGTTCCACGGCCCCGCTGAGCTGGTAGCGGTTGTAATCCAGGATGAAGGTCAGGTTTCCCAAAGCGTACTTGGCGGCGCACATGGCTGCCTCCCACACGATCCCCTCCTGGGATTCCCCGTCCCCCAGCAGGCAGTACACCCGGGCTGGGGAGGTGCGCAGCCGCAGACCCAGGGCGCACCCCACCGCCGCCGATGCCCCCAATCCCAGGGGACCGGAGGAGATCTCCACTCCCGGGAGCTTGAGACGATCCGGGTGACCCTGCAGCCGGCTGCCCAGCTGCCGGAAAGTGGCCAGCTCCTCCCGGGGGAAGAACCCCAGCCTGCACAGGGCGGCGTAGTATATCGGCGCACAATGCCCCTTGGACACGAATATCCGGTCGCGGTCTTCCCATCCCGGATTCCGCGGGTCCAGACGGGCCTTGTAGAAGCACAGGGCCGTGATCAGCTCCGCTGCGGAGAACGAACCGCCCAGGTGGCCCGACTTGGCGCCGGAAACCATCCGCAGGGCATCCAGCCTCAGCTCCCAGGCCAGGCTGCGCAGGGAGCGCACAGTGTTTTCAGAGTGCGGCGAGCGAACGTCAGACGAGCTTTCCATGTTCGTTTTTTCGATAGCCTCCAACCTGATGACTTGTTGCCCAAGACCTCACGTGGAGGCTTGACGGATCATAGTTTTCCTGGTAGTATACCAACATCTGGTTAACCAGTCAGTGGTTGATCAACGGAAGCAACGATACCGGGGACGCAGGGTTTTGTCAAGCCAGCAGGAAGTAACAGACCTGGACCTCTTTCAAGAAATCGAAGTCGAAAAACCCGCCGACCTGATCATCAAGCAGATCCGCCATTTGATCTCCTCCGGCCGTCTGAAACCGGGAATGCGCCTGCCCTCCGAACGGGTGCTGGCGGAACGTTTCGGGGTCGGACGCGGCCATATCCGGGAAGCACTGAAGAAGCTCGAGTTCTACGGGATACTCAAAACCAGGCCCCAGAAAGGCACGATCGTTGCCAGCCTCGGGGTAAAGGCGCTGGAGGGGTTGATCTCGAATCTCCTGGACACGGAAACCAGGGATTTCGAGTCCCTCATGGAGATCCGGGCGCTGCTCGAGGTACACGCCGCCCGCCTGGCCGCTCAACGCTCCAATGAACGGGAAATCGAAGAAATCTTTCGTGCCTTCGAGGATTTTCGGAATAAAGTCGAGCAGGGACAATCGGCACTGGAGGAGGATCACCTCTTTCATCTCAAGATCGCCGAAGAATCCAAGAACTCCGTTCTTCGCTCCCTGATCGGCCTGATCACCCCCGACATCATCGCCATGAGCCGGGAGCGCCAGAGCGGGAGAGCGGAGCGGTTTCAGACAACGCTGAAGGAGCATGAGAAGATCCTGGAGGGGATCCGCTCCCGGGATCCGGAACAGGCGGCGCGGGCCATGTCCGAGCACATGGACATGGCGCACGATCGCCGCAAGGTTTGAGCAAAATGGGTGGAGAACACGCTCCTCTGGAGTGTTTCCAAAAATCTTTATCAAAGGGAGGAACTCTGATGAAAAGAGCCTCAATCCTCATTCTTCTGCTCCTCTTGCCTCTGGCGCTGTTCGCCGCAGGCCAGGGGGAGGGGCAGATGGCTTCGATCCGCTTCTGGTATCACTTCGACAACCCGGACGCGGCGGTCACTCCGCTGGTCCAGAAGTTCGAGGAGGAGAACCCCAACATCAAGGTGACGCCCGAGTTCATCGCCTGGGATGTTTACAACCAGAAGCTGCTTACCTCCATTGCCGCGGGGAATCCCCCGGACGTCTCGCAGATCAAGCTCTGGTGGCAGCCGCAGCTGGTGGAGATGGGTGCGCTGCTGGACTTGAGTGACTACGTCGCCGACTGGCCGGAACGCACTGACGTGTTCGACAAGATCTGGGAGCTGACCGGGTACACGGACGGGAATCAGTACCTGATGCCGCTGCAGATGGTCATCCTCTACATGTACTACCGGACCGACATGTTCAGCGAACTGGGACTCAAACCGGCCACCACCCGCTCCGAGTTCCTGGACATCGCGAAGAAGCTCACCCGGGACACCAATGCTGACGGAACCGTCGACGTGTACGGCTTCGGCATCCGCGGCGCCCGGGGCGGGCACGACTGGTGGGGAACGTTCGTTCTGTCCAGCGGTGCGGAGTTCTTCCTGCCCAACGGCAGCTCCGGCCTGACCACCCCCGAGGCGATCGCCGCCAACCAGTGGTTCATCGACCTGTATCGGGTGCACGAGGTCTCCCCGCCCACGACTCCCAACGACGGTTTCCAGCAGATCATCGCCAACATGCAGTCCGGCAAGACCGCGATGACCATCCACCACATCGGCTCCTCCAAGGGTTTGGCCGAGGCACTGGGTGACAAGCTGTCCGCCGCCGCCGTGCCCAAAGGCACCAGGAAATACTGGACCTCCTTCGGCGACGAGGAGAACGGGGTGCTGGCCGCTACCGCGCATCCGGATGCAGCCTTCGCGTGGACCGCTTTCCTGGCCACGGCGGAGAACAACGCCATCTGGCAGAAGTCTTCCGGTCAGGTATCGATCAACAAGAGCAACGCCAGCTCCGGAGGAGACCGTTTCCTCAAGGCCACGACCGACTCGGCCGACTTCGCCGGCGTGCTGCCCGCCCATCCGGGCACTGCCGAATTCGTAGAGTCAGTCTGGCCGACGCAGATGCAGAGGGCTTTCCTCGGTGAGATCAGCAGCCGCGAGATGATGCAGATCTTCGCGGACCATTTCTCCAAGTAACGGGCCGTTCATGCAAACGCCGCCTGCTCCGTCACGCATCACCATGCGGGGCAGGCGGCTTCGTTTTACTGGAGAAAGGCGGGGATGAAGAGAAAAACCGATCTGTTTCCCTATACGCTGCTCACACCGGCCCTGTCGGTGACGATCCTCATCATCTTCTTCCCGATCGTGCAGACGGCGGTCATGAGCCTGTTCAACTACGTGATCTGGAAACCGAAGGAGACGCGCTTCATCGGGCTCGGGAATTACCTGCAGGCGCTGCGGGACGAGGTTTTCTGGATTTCCCTCAAGAACACGATTTTCTGGATCGCGGG
>JAFGQJ010000248.1 GCA_016935715.1 Spirochaetales bacterium | reverse complement strand
TCTACGGCACGGTCATCAACGCGGTACCCCCGGATGACAGGCTGGAGCAGCTTCCCTGGGAGGAGTGGTACGTCCTGGAGGGCAAGAGGCATCATCACGTGCTGTATCTGGAGGAGCCCGCCGCCTACGATGAGCTGTTCGAGGCTCCGGATGCCGATGACATCCATCCACCCAGGACCCTGGGCAGGAACTGGTACGTTGTCGACGATCCCGACATGAGCCCCGTGCTGCTGAGATAAGCTTCCGCGAAGCGCCTCAGCCCGGATCGCTGACCACCTCCACGCTGCGGCTCATTCCCAGGCGGTTCGCGCCGGCCCGGACGAGCTCCAGGGCCTGCTGCCTGCTGCCGATCCCTCCCGCGGCTTTCACTCCGGCACGGGAGCCGACGGTTTTCCGCATCAGCCGGATCGCCTCCACCGTGGCCCCGGAGGGCCCGAAGCCCGTGGAGGTCTTGACGAAATCCGCGCCCAGCCGAAGCGCGATCCGGCACACCTCGACGATCTCTGGCTCGTTCAGGTAGCAGATCTCCAGCAGCACCTTGACCGTATTGCCCGCCGCCGCCCGGATGACCGACTCGATCTCCCGCTCCACCGTGGCGAAGTCTCCCTCTTTGACGGCGCCGACATTGATGACCATGTCGATCTCGGTCGCCCCGGCGGCCACGGCGTCTCTGGTTTCGAGGGCTTTCATCAGGGAGCTGGAAGCGCCCAGCGGAAAGCCTATGCCGGTACAGACGTTCAGCCCGGAGCCTGCCAGCGCCTCGGCGGCCAGCGGGATGTGGACCGGGTTCACGCAGACCCCGGCAAAACCGTACTCCCTGGCAAGCTCGCACTGCCGCCTGATCTCCTGCCGGGTGACATCCGGCTGCATCACCGTGTGATCGATGATGGCTGCCAGCTCCCTGTCGTATGGTTTCGCTTCGCCGTCGGCCATTGCCTCCTCCTCCCAAGAGGTGATGGTAGCGCATCGCTGCAGCCTTGTCATCCCTGCAGCGAAGTTGCAGGCATTCGCTTGACGTACCGCACGAACTGTGTGACATACTGGTAGAAACAGCCCCGGCCGCCGTGGCGTCACCGGGCCAAAATCGACGCGAGAAGAGGGGGAGTACCATGAGCAGTTACATCATTTCCCATGACCTCGGCACCACCGGAGACAAGGCCACCCTTTTCAGCGCTTCCGGGCAGCTCATAGGCAGCTGCTTCTCCGAGTATCCGACCTCGTATCCAAAACAGGGCTGGGCGGAGCAGGATCCCGCCCTGTACTGGAAGGCATTCTGCAGCTCCACGTCGGCCCTGCTGGAAAAGACCAGGATCAATCCTTCGGAGGTGGCCAGCGTCTGCTTTTCCGGACAGATGATGGCGGCTCTCCCGGTCGACGCCGGCGGCCGGCCGCTCCGGAATTCGATCATCTGGGCCGACCTGCGCTCCACGAAGCAGGCGGAGGAGCTCGCCCGCCGGATCGATGCAGACAGGGTGTACGAGCTCACCGGCCACCGTCTCAGCGCTTCGTACTCGGCCACGAAGATCATGTGGCTGCGCGAGAATGAGCCGGAAGTCTACGCCAAGACCGCCAAGTTCATCCACGCGAAAGACTACCTCGTCTCCCGGCTCACCGGAAAGCTCGTAACCGATTACTCCGATGCATCGGGGATGAACCTGCTGGACATCACGAATCTGGAATGGTCGGAGGAGATGCTCGAAGCATCGCAGATCGACAAAAACAAGCTGCCGGAGATCGTGGAATCCACCCAGGTGGTCGGAAAGATCGGTAAAGATGCCGCCTCCCATAGCGGACTGAAAGAGGGAACCCAGGTGGTGATCGGGGGTGGGGACGGAGCCTGTGCAACCTGCGGAGCCGGGGTGGTGGCCGAAGGGCAGGCCTACATCTATCTGGGCACATCGACCTGGATGGCGCTGGCCGCCAACAAGCCCCTGATCGATCCCAAGCAAAGGACCTTTACCTTCTGCCACTTCCTCAAGGGCCTCTACTTCCCGGCCGGAACCATGCAGAGCGGCGGCGGTTCCTTCCAGTGGTTCAAGAATGTCCTCTGCGATTCCGAGATCGAGGCTGCCGAACGAGCCGGGGTCGACGTGTACGACCTGCTGTCGCTCAAAGCCCAGGCGGTGCCCTGCGGCTGTGAAGGTGCCCTCTTTCTTCCCTATCTCATGGGGGAGAGAAGCCCCCTGTGGAATCCGAACGCCAGGGCCTGCTTCATCGGGCTGTCGATGATCCACAACCGGAGCCACATGACCCGGGCGGTGCTGGAGGGAGTGGCCTTCAACATGAAGCTCATCGAGCAGGCATTCCAGGAGCAGGGGATAAGACCGGCGGAAATTCGCATGATCGGCGGCGGCGCCAGGAGCAGGCTCTGGCGCGGCATTTTCGCCGATGTCATGGAGAAACCGGTCGCCCGCCTGAGCTTCATAGAAGAGGCCACATCCGTAGGGGCGGCCATAGCCGGCGGGGTCGGGGTGGGCATTTTCTCTTCGATCGACGATGCGGCCGACATCGTGAAGCACGTGGAGACCAGCGAACCGCAGGAGCAGAACTTCCCCGTTTACAGAAAGCAGTACGAGATCTTCAAGAAGAGCTACGCCCAGCTTGCAGGGGTCTTCGACATGATAGCAGGGCCATCAGGGCCAGCAGGGCGCGAAGGCCGCAGAGGCGGCCAGGGAAGCTAGGCCCGACGACCGGCAGGGAGAGAGTCGATGAGCGTACCGAAGATCTGCGTGGTGGGCAGCTCGAATGTCGATCTGATCGCCAAGATCCCCCGTCTGCCCAAGATGGGCGAGACCCTTCTGGGCCGCTACTTCCACATGAGCTGCGGCGGCAAGGGGGCCAACCAGGCCGTGATGGCGGGCAAGCTCGGCGCCCGGATCTCAATCGTGACCAAGGTGGGCCGGGATCATCTCGGTGAGATCATCAGGAAGAACTACGAGGAAATGCGGGTGGACCCGCAGTACATATTCACCAGCGACGAGACTTCCTCGGGGGTAGCGCCGATCCTGGTGGATGACGAGGGCCGCAACCTCCTCGTCTACATCCCCGGGGCGAACATGCTGCTGAGCCCCGAAGACGTGGAGGGGGCCGTCGAGCCGATCGCGGCGGCGGACGTGCTGGTCTGCCAGCTGGAGATCCCCCTGGAATCCAGCCGGCGGGCCCTGCAGATAGGGCGGGAGAAGGGAGTCCGAACCGTGTTCAATCCCGCGCCGGCTCAGGGCCTGAGCCGGGAGCTCCTCGAGCTCTGCGACGTGGTCATCCCCAATGAAACGGAGACCGAGATCATCACCGGGATGCCCGTGGAAAGCGAACAACAGATCGCCGCTGCCGGGAGCCGGATGCGGGAGATGGGATGCGCGGTGGTGATCGTAACGATGGGACACCGGGGGGTGATGCTCGTCAGCCCGGAGGGGACGCAGCACATCCCTGCGGAAAAGGCGGACGCGGTGGACACCACCGGAGCGGGGGACGCGTTTGTCGGCAGCTTCGCGTATTTCCTGGCCCAGGGCAGATCACTGGAGGAATGCGTCCGGCGGGCGAACAGGATCGCAGCCTACACGGTCGCCAGGGTGGGCACCCAGGTATCGTTTCCCTGGGCTCACGAGATAGCCGACCTGCTGCGCTGATCCGGGGACTGCCCCGTATTTATTTCTCACCCTTCAGGATCGAGCGAAACCTGGCTATGTTGGCACCCACGTCCCCTCCGCTTTCGAATATCGAGGAGGTGCCCGCCACGAACACCTGGGCTCCAGCCTCCCGCATCTCAGGAAGGTTCTGCCAGCTCACATTGCCGTCCACCTCGATCTCCAGATCGTAGGCGTGCGAGCGGACGTAGTCGACCGTCTCCCGCAGCTTTTCGATGCCCCCTGGAACGATCTTCTGGCTTACGAAGCCCGGGACCACCGTCATCACGCAGAGCAGATCCACGTGCGGCAGCAGCGGCCCTAGGTTTTCGATCGTCTGGGCCGGGTTGAGGGCGATCCCCGCCCTGGCACCGTGGCTCCTGATCATCTGGATCGTGCGCAACGGATGGTACACGGTTTCAGGATGAAAGGTGAGGATCGCGCCCTGGATCCCGGCGAACAGGGGCACGAAATCCTCGGGATTGTCGATCATCAGGTGGATGTCCTGGGGGGTATCCGTGTAGGCGGCGATCGCCCGGCAGAAATCGAATCCCAGGGAGAAGTTGCGGACGTAGTGGCCGTCCATGATGTCGATGTGGAAGTACTCGATGCCGTTTGCGATGAACAGGTCCAGATCCTTCTTCAAGTTCAACAGATCGGCGCACATCAGTGAGGGGGAGATTTTTCCTGCCGGCGTTTGCATTTGTGTACCTCTTCAAATAAACTGGGATTCATCATATTCGCAGGGGGTCGGCATGTCCAGGATCTGCGTCGTTGGCGCCGCGAACATGGATCTCATCAGCTACGTGAAGCGATTGCCGAAGATGGGAGAGACGCTACACGGCTCGAGATTTCACATGGGATTCGGCGGCAAGGGGGCCAACCAGGCGGTGATGGCCGCAAAGCTCGGAGCCCAGGTCTCCATGGTGGCCAAGCTGGGCCGGGATGTCTTCGGCGACAACACGTACGAGAATTTCCGGTCGCACGGAATCGACTGCACCCACGTGCTGTTCACCGAAGAGGCTTTTTCCGGGGTCGCACCCATCGCCGTGGATGAGCAGGGAAACAATTCCATCATCATCGTCACGGGAGCCAACGATCTGCTGTCCGCAGAGGATATCGAGGCCGCCCGCCCGGCGATCGCCGCTGCCCGGATCCTGGTCTGCCAGCTGGAAATCCCCCTGGACACCACCATCGCGGCCCTGCGCATCGCCCGGCAGGAAAAGGTGATAACGATCTTCAATCCCGCCCCGGGGACAGCCGGCCTGCCGGAGGAGCTCTTCCCGCTGAGCGATATCTTCTGTCCCAACGAGAGTGAAACCGAGCTGATCACCGGTCTTCCCGTCGGCTCGATCGAAGAGGCCACTGCCGCAGCCCGGGCGCTGCTGGACAAGGGGGCCGGGACGGTGATCCTGACCCTGGGTGAGCGGGGCAGTCTGCTGGTGAGCCGGGGACATGCCGAGCACATCCCGGCGCGGAAGGTGAAGACCCTGGACAGCACCGGGGCCGGGGATGCGTTCATCGGGAGCCTGGCCTTCTTCGTGGCGGGGGGGAAGGCTCTGCCGGAGGCCGTCCGCCGGGCGAATGAGATTGCCGCCCTCAGCGTCCAGGCTTCCGGCACCCAGTCGAGCTTCCCCGACGCCGCCGACCTGCCCGCCGGGCTGCTGGAGTGACGGTACCGCCGGAGCCCATGCGCATCCTCGTCATCAACAGCGGCAGCACCTCGATCAAGTTCCAGCTGCGGGACATGTCGGGGCAGGCCATCCTCTGCCGGGGCGAGATCGAACGGATCGGGCTGGAAGGGACGGCGGTGCGCTACGAGTCCGCCCGGGGTGAGTGGAACGAGCAGCGGGAGGTGGCGGATCACCAGGCGGGAGTCAGGCTGCTCCTGGAGCTCATCAGCGACCCGGAGCGCGGCGTCGTCCGCTCCGTCGGGGAGATCGCGGCGGTCGGGCACCGCATCGTCCACGGCGGGGAGTCCATCGACCGGGCCGAGCTGGTCACCCCGGAGGTGGAGCGGATCATCGAGGAGAACAGCAGGCTGGCCCCTCTGCACAACCCGGCCAACCTGATGGGCATCCGGGCCGTGCGCGCAGTGTTTCCCGAGATGCCGCAGGCAGCCGTTTTCGACACGGCCTTCCACGCCACCATTCCGGAGGAAGCCTTTCTTTTCGGACTGAGCTACGACTGCTACCGGGAGCACGGCATCCGGCGTTTCGGATTCCACGGGCCGTCGCACCGCTACGTGTTCCAGCGCACCGCCAGGATGCTGGGCAGGGCGCCGGAGGAGCTGAACTGCGTCACCTGTCACATGGGAGGCGGCGTCTCCCTGGCCGCCATCCGGGGCGGCCGGTCGGTGGACACCAGCGTGGGCTTCGGCACGGTGAGCGGCGTGCCCATGGGAACACGCGCTGGCGACGTAGACCCCGCCGCGGTTCTCTACCTTCTCGAACAGGCGGGACTGAGCTCCCGGGAGGTCTACAGGCTGCTGTACCACGAGTCGGGGCTCAAAGGGCTGTCGGGAGTGTCCAGCGACGTGCGGGAGATCTCCGCGGCAGCCGCCGCGGGGAACAGGAGAGCCGAGCTGGCCCTGCGGGTGTTCGCCCACGCCGCCCGCCGCTGGATCGCGGCCCTGGCGACCAGCCTGGAGGACCGTCTGGACGCGCTGGTGTTCACCGCCGGGATCGGGGTGAACGCTCCGGCGCTGCGCGCCATGATATGCAGCGGGCTGGGAGTGATAGGCGTCCGTCTGGATCCGCAGCGCAACACGGCGGTGGGGCGCGAAGCGGAAATCTCGGCAGCCGAATCGAAGGTGCGGGTGCTGGTGATCCCGACCGACGAGGAGTGGATGATCGCCGAGCAGACCCGGGTGCTGCTTTCCGGGCAGCAGCCGGGCTGAGGGCAATACCCCCGCGGCGTGCGCCGCTGGGTCAGATCACTGGAAGTGCTGCCTGTCCCCCGCAGGGCGTTTCAGCCTCTCCGCATAGGTGAGCCTGAAATAGTCCGCGTACCCCTGCCAGCGCTGGTCCCCCTCGAGCACCCGGTGCATCTCTTCGATCGCCTCGGCGGCCGCCTGCCCGTGGGCAGGGTCCAGGAACACGTTCTGCGCTTCGGCGGACCCGTCGAGCAGGTACAGCTCGTCCAGATCATCCACGGTATTGAACGTGTACATGTAGAGCGCGCCGCTGCCCGAGCGGAAGACCATGCCGATGCAGGGATTGGGAATGGCGTGGGACCAGACGTCGAAGAGGATCGGCCTGTCCGCGGGTCTGTCCCGGCCTTCGATGGCCGCGAACAGGTCGATCCCGTCCAGCCGTTCCTCCGTTGCGACGCCCGCGATGTCGAGAACGGTGGGCGCAAGATCCAGCAGGGAGACCGGCCGGCCGACGGCTTTCAATGCGGAGCCCAATGCGTGCTCCGACGGGGGTTTGAGGATCAGCGGCACCTGGATCACCGACGGATTCAGGAAAGCCCCCTTGTCGATCAGGCCCATCCTGCCGTTCATCTCGCCGTGGTCGGCGATGAACACGATCCAGGTCTGATCGTACAGGTTCTCCGTTTCCAGGTACTCGAACAACCACCCGATCACGGTATCCATGAGCTCGAACTGCAGCTGGTTGGCCACCATGTAGTTCTCGAGAATCTGCGGATTCTCGAGCCCCCAGTTCTTCCTGTACATCCTGTAGACCCGCGGCTCGGGCCAGGGCGCGGAAAAGCCGTTATCCCGCAGCTGCCGATAGGAACGGGGCAGCTT
>JAFGQJ010000247.1 GCA_016935715.1 Spirochaetales bacterium | reverse complement strand
CACCAGGACCGGGGATTGGACCGCGGAGCACCCTAGAGCAGGTGGAGCACAGACAGCTCCGTGCGGCCGATCAGGATCGTGTCGGAGGGACGGAGCCGGATATAGTCCCCTGGTGGTATCTTCTTGCCGTTGACGAATGTGCCGTTGGTGCTGTGCAGGTCCTGGATGTAGAACTCATCCCTGATCTTCTGGATGACGGCGTGGGAGCGGGAGGCGAGGCTGTCCTCCAGGGTGATCGAGTTCCTGCTGTCCCTGCCGATCGTCAGCCGCCGTACGATCGGCACCTTGTTGCCCTGAAAGACGATGAAGGTCGTGCCGGGCTTCCGTATCCCGCTGAGCCGCTGGCCCACGGTGCTCTCGTAGATGATCGTATCGTGCCGTTCTTCGCTTTCCTGCTTCTCCATACTTCTCCCCGGCTCCTAGAATAGTAAACCCCCGTGGCCACGGTTTCAATAGCTGGACGGCAGGCTCGTTTTTCCGCTACAGTTCAGGTTATGAAACGTTGTCTCCTGTTTTTGGTCCCGGTTCTGGTGCTCGCTCTTTCAGGGTGCGCCAGCTTCTCGCGGGGTTCGCAATACAGCAACCTCGATATCCTGATCGAAGACGCCGGCTGGTCCGCGGTCGACGTGCTTTGGGAAAGCTACGAAGATCTGGATACCGCCGCGGTGAGAACTCTGGCGGTTTCCTACTTTCTGGAGGACGCGCAGGTCAGTCCCCTCAGCGGCACCCTGATCGAGGGGCTGACCATCGAGATCGCCAATGCCGTGAACTACGAGGGAGTCGAGATCCGCGTGGTCAGCCGTACGAACCTGGAGCAGATCCTCCAGGAGCTCGCCTTCCAGAGCTCCGACCTGGTCGATCCGGCGACCCAGCGCTCCGTCGGCAAACAGCTGGGTGCGGAGATCCTGGTCACCGGCTCCATCAGCCCGGTCGAAGCAGGGAAGAAATTCAGCTTTCAACTGCTGGAAGTGGAAACCGGGGCTGTGCTGGGCGGCTTCACCATGTACCTGGTGGACTGACAGGGTCGTTGCAGCCTGTCCTGCATCGACATTGAACCATGGTCATCTACAGCGAGGAATACCGGGGCGGTTTCGAGCAGTACGGAATCCTGATCCCGGTGCGGGACAGCAAGTTCCGCAGGACCTTCGCCGAGCTCAAAACCCACCCCGTACTGGGTCCCCGGCAGCAGGAGTGGCACCTGGAGCAAAGCGGCCAGCCGATTACGCGGGAAGATCTCCTTCGGGCTCACAGCGAAGGCTACGTGAACCGGCTGTTCTCCGACGGGCTGGAGGCGGAGATCATCCGCACCTACGAGCTGGTGGACCGCGAGGGGAGGTACTACCGCTACGATCCGGGCAGAGCAACCCGCCCGCTGCGGGGACTCCTGGAGCGCGCGTTGTACAACATCAGCGGCGTCTATCAGTGCTGCCGGGTCGCTCTGGAGAGGGGATTCTGCTTCTACTTCGGCGGCGGGGCGCACCACGCCCAGCCCGATTTCGGCAAGGGCTTCTGTCTGCTCAACGATATCGTGATCGCGCTGCGCAAGGCTCAGGCGGAGGGATCGATCCGCAACGCCTGGGTGATCGACGTGGACGCCCACAAAGGCGACGGCACCGCCGTGATCACCCGGGAGGACCCCTCCATCCGAACCCTGAGCGTCCACATGGCCCGGGGGTGGCCCCTGGACGAGCCGGAGCTCGACGATTCCGGTCGCCGGAATCCCTCCTTCACGCCGAGCGACGTGGATGTGCCGGTGGAGTCGGGGCAGGAGCGGGAGTATGTACCCCGCCTGGAGCAGGGTCTGAAAACGCTGGCCGGGCTCTCCTCCCCGGACCTCGCCCTGGTGGTGAGCGGGGCCGACCCCTACGAGCACGACGAGCTTCCCTCCACCGGGCTGCTTCGCCTGTCCAAAGCACAGATGATGGAGCGGGATACCCTAATCTACTCGTTTCTCAAGCACCGCGGTATCCCGTCAGCCTACCTGATGTCCGGGGGCTACGGTGAAAAGACCTGGGAGATATACCATCAATTCGTCGAATGGGCCCTCCTGGACCGGTTGTCCGCATCGGACGGCTAGTCGCCCGGGCAGCCCGGCGGCAGGAGCGGATCTGAACGGATCTGCCGACATTTCTCCTCATTCTTGGAACCTTTGATGGCTGGTCTGCGACTAATACAACGAGACGATCCTTGAAGGAGATCCGAGGAGGTTAGACGGTGAACAGACTGATGCTGCTCTGCGTGCTGATGCTGGTCGCAGCGGGCGCTGCCTACAGCCAGGACTGGGACAACCCCGAGCTTCTCGAGCGCCTGGGGCTGGAGGAAGCGCAGATGGATAAGATCAGGGGGATTTTCGAGGAGACGGAGAAGCTGATCCGCGAAGCCCGCCTGGAGATCGATATTCTCCGGGCCCAGCTGAAGAAGCTGCTGTTCCAGGAGCAGGTGAACATGCGCGAGGTGGAGAGGCTGCTGCGGCAGAGCCTGGATTGGGAGCTGAAGGAGCGCATGGCCCAGATCCGCAGGCAGGTGGAGCTGCGGGAGCTGCTCGGCGACGGC
Organism: Spirochaetales bacterium; assembly: GCA_016935715.1. GTDB lineage: Bacteria > Spirochaetota > Spirochaetia > SZUA-6 > DRHE01 > JAFGQJ01. Next base: position 8,992 of record JAFGQJ010000247.1, on the reverse strand, counting down.
AGATACGCACGGCTGATCGAGGCGATGGAGCGTCGGCGGCGGGCTCCGGAGGAGCAGGAACGGCGGACGCCCGAGGAAAGAGAGAGAGCGGAAGGTGGCCGACCCTGAATCCCTCTGAGACCTCCGCCGGTGCTCCGGCGGGGACCGAATCCCGGGAGCAGGCGGAGGACTCGGTTCTCATCAGGCGCTTCGTTCGCACCGGGGAGGAGAAGGCGTTTCGGGAGCTGGCGGAGAGACATCTTCCGCTGATCCGCCGGCTCCTGTACACACTGTTCAACGGACAGCGGGAGGAGATGGAGGACGCGGAGCAGGAGATCCTGCTCTGTCTCTTCCAGGGGCTGAAGGATTTCCGGTTTCGCTCCTCCTTCCGCACCTGGTTCTACAGGATGGCCCGCAACCGGGCGATCGACTGCCTGAGAAGAGCGAGAAGCCGGGAGCGGGTGCGGGCCAGGCTGACTTTGGGCTTGTGGAACAGGGATCCCTCCGGCCCGGAGGAGCAGGCGCTTCGCCGGGAGGCTGAAGGGACCCTGCTCGATATCTTTCGCTCTCTTCCTTCCGGAGACCGGCAGCTCATCCTCATGAAGGATGTGGACGGGTTTTCCCTGGAGGAGATGGCCGACATCCTGGGTGTTCCCACCGGTACGGTCAAATCCCGCCTGCACCGGGCCCGGGCGAAACTCGCCGAATATGCAAGGGGAAAAACATGAGGCGGTGGAAAATGGGCGGACGGAACACGAGAGGCGGGGTATCCTGCCGCACGGCCAGGGTGGAGCTTCAGGATCTGCTCGATCGGCTGGCACCGGCTTCGATGGGCGACACGACCAGGATGTCGAGCTTCATGAGCAGGCGCCTGAACGAGCATCTCGAGCAGTGCAGCTCCTGTCGTGAATTTTTTCAGACCCTCGTCGCCTGTGCGCCCCTGCTGCGGGACCAGCTCGATGAGGCTGTAGCGGACCTGCCGGCTCCGGCCTTTCAGGCCGTGCTGCAGGCAAGGGCGGCGGGCAGGAGGGAGGGCCCCGTGGGGGCCGGCCGGGCTGCCGGGAGGACTGCGGGTCTCCTGCGGAGGATCTTTGGCCGGCTGCACGCCCCGCAGGCGGGAGCGGTGGCTGTGCTGCGCTGGGCGGCGCTTCCGATCGTCGGGGTGCTGCTGGTGTCGGTGATATCCTGGAGGATCCGCACGGATTACAGAACCCGGCGGGTGATCCAGGAGCAGGTCGACAGGACCGTGGAACTTCTCTACGAGGAACCTCTGCTGTCGGGAGTGGAGTCCGCCCTGCTGCGCACCCGGCCGACGATTGACGACTATATTGACGCTTATGGCGATTATATGGAGGATTTGGGCCGGGCGATGGGATCGGATTTTATATTTGACTAATATAGTAATGTTTATTATTTTCCTCACGAACGGAGGGCCGTGCTGAGGTATGGAATCAGGCCCGGTACGATTCGGAGGATAACGATGAATACGACGTATACGACCGGCAATACGAAAAGGCCGCGCCTGACAACAGCGGCACGGCTGGCGGTGATCGCCGTGATGCTCGCAGCCATTGGCATCGCCCGCGCCCAGGCCCGGGAAATCGTCCTGGAGCGGGTGCGTTCGCAGGAAGAGACGATCCGCGTTATCAGCCTGGTCGATGGATTGCAGAACCCGTGGGGCATGGCCTTTCTTCCCGACGGACGGATCCTGATCAGCGAGCGGCCCGGCCGGCTGCACCTGCTCGAGGACGGGACCCTTCGGGCGGTGAGCGGGCTGCCGGTGATCGATGTCGGCGGGCAGGGAGGGCTGCTCGATGTCGCCCTGCATCCGGACTTCGAGGAAAACGGCTGGATCTACCTGGCCTACTCCGCGGGCCGGGGCGCATCCCGCGGGACCCGGATCGCCCGGGCCCGCCTGGAGGATCGGAGGCTGGCGGATGTCGAAGAGCTGTTCCGCATGAACAACGGCTCCGCAGCCGGGGTGCATTTCGGATCCCGCATGGTCTTTCTCCCCGACCGCACCCTGTTGTTCACCATCGGCGACAGGGGAGATCGGCAGCGGGCGCAGAGCCTGGGGGAGCACGCCGGCAAGACCCTGCGGATAAACGATGACGGCAGCATTCCCGCCGACAATCCCTTCGCGGGGCGTCCCGGCGCCCTGCCGGAGATCTACACCTACGGAAACCGCAACGCCCAGGGCATGGCCGTTCAGCCCGGCAGCGGCCTGGTCTGGCAGCACGAGCACGGACCGCGGGGCGGGGACGAGGTCAACATCATCGAGGCGGGGAGCAACTACGGCTGGCCGGCGATCACCTACGGCCGGGAATATTCCGGTGGAGAGGTCAGCCCCCTGACCGCAGCACCGGGCATGGAGCAGCCGGTGGTCTACTGGGTGCCTTCCATCGCCCCGTCGGGGATGAGCTTCTACAGCGGCCGGGCATTCGAGGGCTGGCGGGACAACCTGTTCGTCGGCGCCCTGGCCGGACAGCATCTGCGCCGCCTCGTGGTCGAAGGGCGCGAGGTCGTGCACCAGGAGGTGCTTTTTCAGGGGCAGCTGGGAAGGATTCGGGACGTGCGGGAGGGTCCAGACGGTTTTCTCTACATCCTGACCGACGCCCGTAACGGCGCCCTGCTTCGCCTGGAACCTGCGCGCTGACCGGGCCGGAGCGAATCGCGATCCTTGATCTCACCGCCTCTTTCCCCGTACTCTTGGCTTGAGTGTGGAGGAGGGGTTATGAGCATGCGAGGCGCAGGTAGCCGTGCTGCGGCGTTTTCGATCGTCCTGGTTCTCTCGGTGCTGTGCGGATGCGCAGGAGAGATCGGCGGAAGCGCGGGGGGCAGGGTCCCATCGCCGGACACCTCGGAGCTGCTCTTTCCGGAGCAGGTGGAAGCCGGTTCCGTCGAAGAGCCGGGGTTCAAGGTTTCCGAGTACGCTCCGCAGGGGTTGGTCCCCTGGCAGAATATCGAAGGCGGGGTGTGGGTCCTGTTCAGCGAGCCGGTGGTTCCGGTCAGCGCAACGGGCAAACCCTCAACCGAGTCCGAAGAGCTGCGAATTTATCCGCCGGTCGAAGGCATCTACCGCTGGTACGGCTCCCGCCTGCTGAGCTTCGAGCCCACGACGGCCCTGGTCCCGGCGACCGAGTACATCGCCGTCCTGAGCAGGGAGCTCAGGTCTCTGGCGGGCAGAACTCTTCAAGGCATGAATGCCTTCCGTTTCCGCACGCCTGCACTCGAATTGCTCTCACTGAAGCCTTCCGGATCAGATGTAGTCCCGGAGGACTGCCGGGAGCTGCTGCTGTATTTCAATTTCCCGGTCGAGCCGGCCGCCATCAACCGCTTCCTGAGGGTGGAGGCGGCGGGACGCACGTACCCGTTCACAGCCGCCTACGCGGAGGAGGCGGCTGAAGATGCCGCGGGGCAGAGCAGAGAGCCGCGGAGCGGGGGAGCGGGCAGCCCGAGCACCCTGAGCGTGCGCAGAGACAGCAGCCGGGGCATTGTCCTCGAGATGAAGGAGGAGCTGCCCTGGAACAGCGAGGTGGCGGTCCGGCTGCTCAAGGGCGCCCGGCCCGGCGAACGGAGTTACGGCACCGAGCGGGAGCAGCGGTTGAGCTTCCACACCCTCGAGCCCTTTCGACTGGAGCGCGGGGAGCTCTACGACTGGCTCCCGGCCATCCAGGCGTCTTTGATCTTCAACCACCCGCTGGCCGAGCAGGATCTGCCGTCGTACATCGATGTGCAGCTGCCCGGCTATGAGCTTCGCGGCAACCTCGAAGTGTACGGCAGCACCGTGCATCTGAAAAACCTGCCCGTGGAGTTCGAGTCCGCCTTTTCCGTCACCATCGAGGACGGCCTGAGGGATATCTACGACCAGGTTCTCCCGGATGCGAGAATCCTGGACCTGGAGGTGGGCCCGGCGGCCGGCTACGTCCGCTTCCGAGCCTCGGGAAACCGCATCCTGGAGGCCGGATTTCCGCCGCTGGCCGCGGTGGAGTTTCGGAATGTGCTCAGCGGACGCTTTGCAGCCGGCAGGCTCGAAGAGCCTTTTGAATCCCTGCCTGCCGGCCGCTTCGTCGACTACGACACGCAGAGCATACCCCGGAACACCCGGATCTTTCGCCTGATCGACTTTTCCCCCTACCTCGATCAGGGCGGGCGGGGCAGCGTGTACGCCCGCTGGCAGTTCCAGGTTCCCTCCCGGTGGTCGGAAGAATCGTACGGGATGAACGGGGAGCTGCGGCTGCAGGTCTCGGACATCGGGCTGACCAGCCACATCGCCTACAACCGCATCACCGTCCAGACCGCTTCACTGTCCTCCGGAGATCCGATCCCGGGTGCCCGGATCACCCTGCACGGAGCCGACGGAGCATCCCGGCGTACTCAAAGCGACGACCGGGGAATCGCCTCGGTCTCCTTTCAACCGGGAGAGCTGTCCCGCTTCACCGCCGGCTCGGCGGAGAACCTCGAAATCGAAGTGCGCCGCCCCGGAGACCTGCTGGTGTTCAAGCCCTCCGAGTCTCCCTCGCACAACTGGAACGGGAACGGGCCCTTCGAAGCGGAAGACCCCAGGCCGATCACCTATCTTTGCTCCGACCGGGGGATCTATCGTCCGGGAGAGACGGTGAGCTTCTACGGGATAGACCGGGACCTGGAGCTCGGCGATCTGACCCCGCGGACAGGGGCATACACCGTAAGCCTGCGCCAGGGATGGTACGGCGATGCCGTTCATGCCGCGGTGTCGGGCCGCCTTTCCCTCACCGGCCGCCTGTGGGGCACGGTGCAGCTGCCGCAGGAGCTCGAGCCGGATGTGTACTTCCTGGTATACGAGCGGGGCGACGGATCGCACAGCCGGGAGGTGCCCCTGCGGGTCGCCTTCTTCCGCAGGGTGAACTTCTCCGTCGACCTGAGCATCCGGGAAGGGACCCGCTACATGGGAGAGGAACTGGAGGCTCACATTTCGGCCGGCTACCTCGGCGGAGGCGCGCTGAGCAGGGGGCTGTGGAGCTACTGGTGGGCGCGGCGGCCTGTCGCCTACCGCCCGCCGGATTCGCAAGGCAGCTGCGCGGGATTCCGCTTCGGTGTGGATCCCGATTTCAGGTACTCCGAGTACTACGGGGATTATTACCAGGAGCTGAGCTCGGCCGAGGGGCAGTTGGGTGATGATGGAACCGTGGTTGCCGTCCAGCCGCTGGCCGACGGCCGGCCGGGAACGGTCTACGAGTACACGATCAGCGCCACTGTCCAGGATATCGACCGGCAGGCCGTATCCCGTCAGGCGAGCATCCCGGTGTTCACCTCCTCCCTGCTCCTGGGCGCCCGCATAGTCGATCCCTTCGAGGCGCAGAGATCCCTCTACTTCGTGGCGGAGAAGCAGCCCTTCACCCTCCAGGCCTGCCTCCTGCACCCGGACGGCAGCTCCTACGCAGCGGTTCTCCGGGACTCGGAAGACCTCCAGATCCAGGGACGGCTCCTGCGGGAGAACTGGAAGATGGTGCGGGAGCACAGCGTCGGGGGACGGGTCGACACGCGTTGGCTGCGGGAGGAGATCGAGGAGAGACGCTTCGTCGTGAAGCCCGGAGCCGAGAGCGACTCCCGGGGCCCGATGCTCGCGACCGCGGAGCTGGCAACCTCCAGGGTCGGGGCCTACATCATCGAGCTGCGCGGGAGCGACCGGGAGGGCAGGGAGACGGTAACCCGGATCGATTTCTACTCGACCGGCAGCGGCAATGTCCTCTGGCAGCGCTACGATGAGAACCGCATCAATCTGGTTGCCGACCGCTCCAGTTATGCCCCGGGGCAGAGCGCCAGGCTGCTGATCAAGAGTCCCCTGGAATCGGGGCGGTACCTGCTCACCGTGGAGCGGGAAGGAATCCTGGAAGAGAGGATGCTGGAGCTTTCCGGCAGCACCGATACGGTGGAGATTCCCATCGAGCAGCGGCACATCCCGGTCGTGTACGTCACCCTCTCCAGCGCAACCGGTCGCAGGCAGGCCCCGCCGGAGACACCGGATCAGCCGGATCTGGGCAAGCCGCGCGGGTGCTTCGGCATGCTTGCCCTTCCCGTGGACTCGGAGCTGAGGGAGATCGTGCTGGAGGTGGAGAGCTCACGAGACAGCTACCGTCCCGGCGAGGAAGCGGAGCTCACGGTTCGGGCCACCCGTCAGGGGCAGAGCCTCGAGGGGGTGGAGATCGCCCTGGTGGCTGCGGACAGGGCTGTGCTGGATCTGATCGACTACCACCTGCCCGATCCTCTTTCCCTGTTCTACGACCGGTACAGCTACCGCAACGGCGTGGCCCACTTCGACAGCCGGGCCCTGCTCCTGGATCCGGTCCTGTGGAAGTCCCGGGATCTGCCCGGCGGTGACAAGGAGGGGGGGGAGACGGAGGAGCAGCCTGCGCAGGTCCGCAGGGATTTCCGGGCCACGGCGGTGTTCGAGCCAGGGCTGGTCACCGGGGCGGACGGCCGGGCCACCCTTCGTTTTACCCTGCCCGATCAGCTGACCACCTACCGGATCACCGCGGTGGGGGTGAAGGACGACCTGTTCGGAATGGCGGAGGAGGAGATCCTGGTTCAGAATCCCATCAATGTACGTGCGGCTCTGCCCAGGGTCCTGCGCGCGGGGGACCGCGTCCGGGGCGGGGTGATTCTCACCAACCTGGACGGCCGGAGGCAGGAGGTGGCGGTGGGGCTTCAGAGCGAAGGCCTGGAGGTAAGGGATCGGTCGGAGAAACGGGTCCGGCTGCAGCCCGGTGAATCCCGGGAAGTGGCCTTCGACCTGGCGGCTGCGGAGGAAGGCCGGGCAACGCTCAGCTTCTCCATCGACAGCGAGCTGCTGCGGGAACGACTGGAGGTCGCCCTGCCGGTGGAGAGGAGCGTCGCCCGGGAGGCGTTCACCATCGTGGGGCAGACAGACGGCAGAGTCGAGGAGGGACTGGTCGTCCCCGAGCAGTTCCTCGGAGACCCGCAGGAGGGATTGCACCTCACCCTGGATTCGACTGTGGCCTCCTCCCTGGTGGAGGCGATCCGCTTCCTGGAGCTGTACCCGCACGACTGCCTGGAACAGCGGACCAGCAAGCTCTTCGCCTATGTCCTGTTCGATTGGCTGCCGGCCGAATCCGAGGGCGGAGCCGACGCTCGGACCGATGCTGCCGCCGCCGCTGCCGGGCAGCGCCTCCGCAGCGAGCTTTCAGCCCTGCCCGCGTACCAGAGCGGGGACGGCGGCATGTCCTTCTGGCAGGATCCGGGATTTCGCAGATCGGACTACTACGTGTCCCTGCGCACCGCCCATCTGCTCTCCGTGGCGAGACGGCGCGGATACGGATTATCGGGCAGCCTGGATCTGGAGGGTCTGCTCGATTACCTGCAGCGGGAATACCCGCACCAACACCCGTATCTGCAGAGCTACGCTCTGTGGGTGCTGTCCGGATATGAGGGACTGCGACCCTTCGTGCAGCTGGAGGCGCAGCGACTGCACGACGGCGCGGAGGATCTGAGCGTGCCCGAGCAGACCTTCCTTGCCCTGACCTGGCACGATCTGGGCGACAGCCGCCGGGCCGGGGATCTCCTGGAGAGGATCCGCAGCTACCTGAGGACGGGAACCCGCTCGGTGACCCTGACCGGGCCGGTCGCTGCGCACTCCTATCACGGGGGACAGCTGCAGGCCAAGGCCGCCCTGCTGCTGCTGTACGGCCGCCTGCAACCGCGCTCGGCAATCGCTCAGGCTCTGGCGGAGGATCTGCTGGCCGCTACCCGCAAGGGCTACTGGCAGAACACGAGCAACACCGGGTGGATTCTTCAGGCCTTTTCCGACTACATGGACACGGATCGGGAGAGGCAGACCGACTTCCAGGCCGCCGTGGAGCTGGCGGGCCAGACCGTGGCCGCCTTCCGCTTCTCCGGAGTTTCCCGGCAGCCGCAGAAATTCTCCGTGGAGCCCGGGCGGCTGCGCGGGCTGGCTGCCGGGGCGGGAGAGTCTCTGCCCCTGGTGTTTGCCAAGAAGGGGGAAGGCAGGCTCTACTACACGGCCACATTGCGCCTTGCCCAGGAAGCTTCCGCAGCCCAGGCCCGGGACGAAGGAATCGGGGTGTTCACCGAGATCCTGGATCCGGAGGGCAATCCCGTGGAGGGACCGTTGAAGCTCGGGCAGGTGTACAGGATGCATTACGTGCTGTACTCGGGGAGGGACCGGGATTTCCTGGCCCTGCGGATACCGATCCCCTCGGGGGCGGAAACCATCGACGGCTCGCTGGCGACCTCCCAGTTGTTGAGAGGCGGGGAGGATGAACAGCCGTCCCGGCACTACGGCCTTTTGCAGCGGATCTACGACAACGAGGTCCGCGTCTACTTCGACACCTTCCGCCGCGGCAAGCGGGAAGGTTCCTTCCTGTTTCGGACCACCACACCGGGTATCTATCCGACTCCACCGGCCAGCGCGGAGCTGATGTACGAGCCGGAGGTCTTCGGGCGGACGCCGGGGCGGGAGTACCGGATTGTTCCCTGAGGCGGCTGCCGGGCGGACGAGAGGCCCGGGGGCGGGCAGGAGGCTGCCGGCGGGGAGGCTGGTCGCTTTCCCGGCGGCTGTGCTGCTCACAGCAGCCCTCCTCTGTCTGCCCGACGCGCAGCTGCGCCGGGTTCGCGCGGGCCGGGAAGGGGTCGTGATCGCGGACCGGGCCGGAGCGGTCCTGTACAGCGTACCCACCGCGGAGGGGGGGTACCAGCACCGTCTGAGCTGGCGCGGGATTCCCGAACCCGTTCGGGAGATCTTCGTGCGCTTGGAGGACCGGCGCTTCTACAGCCATGGAGGGGTCGATCTGCAGGCCGCGGCCCGGGCGGCATTCCTGAATCTGCGCCAGCGGAGGATCGTCTCCGGAGCCTCGACCGTATCGATGCAGCTGGCCCGGCTGATCCATCCACACGCGGGCGGGCTGCGGGGAAAGGCGGGGGAGATCCTGCGGGCGGTGCAGCTGGAGGCCCGGCTGTCCAAGCGGCAGATCCTGCTCCTGTATCTCAACAACCT
>JAFGQJ010000246.1 GCA_016935715.1 Spirochaetales bacterium | reverse complement strand
TTTCGTCCAGTACAGGGTCAGGGATTTTTTTTCGACCATCGCGCTGCTCCTAGATCTCACTCCCGCTCGCCGGTCAGGATCTTCAGCTGCTTGATATCCGAAACCAGGGTTCCGCGCTCCAGGTTCTGGAAGCGCTTGGGCAGCATCTCCCGGCTGGTGCATTCCAACACGGCGACCAGGTTCTGGAGCTCGATCTCATGGGGATAGCTGGGGGGGTTGAAGTCCCGGATCGTCTCTTCCAGGTCGTCCGCAGTGATGATCACGTGATTGTTCATGGCCGCCAGCAGCTTGGCCCGGATCAGGATCGACTCAAGGTCCGCCCCGGAGAAGTCGAATTTGTACCTGCGGAACAGGTCGCTGATGTTCACCTTCTGGACCTTCAGCTTGAGCTTGCGGATCAGGGTCTGGAACAGGGCTTCCTTCTCCTCGATCGTCTCGGGGTAGAAGAGGGCCAGGTGCTCCTCCGCCCTGCCCTGCCGCTTGAGGTCGATGGGCAGCAGATCCGGACGGCAGGTGATGAGAAACCAGATGATCTTGCCCCGATACTCGGTGTTTCCCATGAAGGAGGCGATCTGGGCGAAGATGCGGTTGGAGGTGCCCGAGTCCCCCTCCTGGTTGCGGTCACCGAGGAAGGCGTCCGCCTCGTCGATCATCACCCCCACAGGGGCCATGGCCGTCAGGATGTTGAGAACCTTTTCCAGGTTGCTCTCTGTCACTCCCTGCCACTTGGAGCGGAAATTGCGGAACTTGACGATGGGTATGCCGATCTCCCCGGCAAAGGCGGTTACCATGAAGCTCTTGCCCGTGCCCACGGGCCCGGCCACCAGGTAGCCCATGGGCAGGATGTCCAGCCTCCCCATCTTGATGGCCTTGGCCGCACTCTTGAAGCGCTTCTTCACGTAGTCGTGCCCCGAGACCATGGTCAGGTCGAACTCCGCCTCGATGAACTCCAGCAGACCGCTGGCCTCGGTCTCGATCATCTCCTTCTTCTTGCGCCGCAGATACTCCAGGGTTATCTCCTTGTCCTCCTGGTAGCTCTCCGCGGCCAGCTGATAGATGTTGACCAGGTTCAGGCCGCTGCAGATCTGGGCTACCTTGGCCGGATTGAGCCGCCGCTCCATGAGCAGCTTTTCCTGCTGCTCGAGAAAGATGAGGAAGCGCTCCCGCACCGTTTCGTCCGGAAGCGGGATGTTGACCTTGATCGTGCTGGGGGAGCGGACCAGCTTGGCGTTCAGGTCCGCCAGATTCTCGGTGAGAAGTATTATGGAGATGTCCCCCTCGGTGAAGATCGGGTCGTTGGCCCAGCGGTTGAGGGTCACCAGGCAGTAGCGGTCCTCATCGGTGTAACGGGATATGTCCGTGTTGGGTACGATGGTCTCCGAGTAGTCGATGATCAGCACGATCCGCCGCTTGTTGGAGATGTTCTGGTAGAAGTAGCGCTCCAGGCAGGGGAAGGCGTCCATCGGGTCCCGGGACAGGGCCTGTTCCCGGCTCTCGCCGTTTGCCCCGCTCAGGCCGGAGAGGTAGTCCCGGCGCATCTCCGGAGTGCACAGGTTCACCCCGGAGGAGCGGTCGTAGAACACGATGATGTCCCGGTTCCCGAACAGCACCTCGCCGATGTAGTCCTGGATGCGAACGAAGTTGAACTCGTTGTCCTTCATCTTGTGGGGAAGGAAATCACGGATGTTGCCGTGGACGATGTACAGATTGGCGGTCTTGGAGCAGTACTTATAGGCCAGCTCCTGCGCCCAGTTGGGCAGGATGCGGATAAAAGGCAGACTTTTCAGGATAAGCTGTTCGGCCATATCCCCTCCCAGTGTATGACCCCTCAAGTATAGGTTAGTGGAGTGGGGGCGTCAAGGCCGATCGGCGTTTGTCGCTAGCTCCCGTACCAATCCATTTAGATCCATGAAATCGACTTTGACACCTCGGATAGTGCGCCTGTATCTTCTATTTACATCCCGTCCGACCACATAACTCTTGCCGCTCGGATACCTCGAACGAAAAGAGATCAGGCTAGCCGGGTCAAAAGAAGCAACGGACCATTTGCATTCGACTACGGTCGGCCCGGCTGATCGGCTCGGAAAAACGAAATCCACTTCGTGTTTGCTCTTGTCACGCCAGTAGAGCAGCCGGGTCGTTTGCAGACGAGCTAAAAGTTCGTTCAGAACGAAATGCTCCCAGAGCAGTCCAAGATCGTTCTCTCTGAGCTCGCCCCAACCTTTGAAATAGCACACAAATCCGGTATCGAAGCCGTAGACTTTCGGCGCCGAGACAATCTCCGTTGCCTTTCTGGTGTTGAAGGGCCGAAGCACGTGGAAAAGGTATGTCATCTCCAGAACACTCAGATAGTTGCTAATGGTGGATCTGCTGACTTCGCAGGGAGCGGCAAACTTGGTGGCCTCGAATATTCCTCCACTTTGGGTGAACAGCAGCTCGGCAAAGCGCAAGAAGGAGTGCCTTCTTTCCAACCTGAACAATTCGAGAATATCCTTCGCCCAATAGTTGTCCAACCAATCCTGGTATCTCTTGCCGGGGTATGCTGCTTCGAGAAAAAAGGGCGGGAGTCCGCCTCTCAGCAGCCGGTGCTTGATCGAGGTGTTGCCAAAGTACTCCATATCCAAGGCGATCATCGGAGCGAGCCATACATCGGCCTTTCGGTCCGTGAGGGTATCGCGGAACCGAGCTGAAGCACCCAGGCTCGACGAACCGGTGGCGAGCACCCTGACAGATGGATAGTGGTCTGAGGCGATTTTCAACAGCTCCGATGGATTTGCCAGACGATGGATTTCATCCAAAACGACGCGTTTACCCCTGTGGTCATCCAGGAATGTCTCCGGATCTTCCAATATTCTTCTGGTACTTGGAAGCTCGCAATCATAGTACATTACCGCATCCAGGGAATTGCATAGAAAGGTCTTGCCTACCCGCCTGACACCGGAGAGCCAGACGACAGTTCGTTGGTCCCATGCCTTCTCGATTTTCTGTAGCCAGAAATAACGTTCTACCATATGCAACTACTATAGCAAATAGTACTACCAAATGCAAATGTCTTGTCGATTGGTATCACCAAACGCCAGGAACCTCGCATTTCACGGCTCAGATCATCTTCTTCTTCTTGGCTTCGGCGAACAGGAGGCTGTTCCAGTAGTTGTTGCTCAGGTACTGCCAGCGCTCGCTGGAGTCTTCAATCTTGCTGGCCCGCTGCTGCAGCAGCTTCAGGGATTTGCTCAGCACGGTGAGGCTGTCGTCCAGCTCTCTCTTGCGCACCTCCGGAAGGGTGCAGGCATAGAAATACGTGTAGAGGCTCTGGTAGGGGTCGGAAGGCGGGATCCTCCCGCCCCGGGTGATCATCTGCAGCTGCTCGATCGCCCGCTCGCTGCTTCCCTCCAGACCCCACAGGTAGGCCTGAAAGGACTGCAGCAACCTCCGGATGAGGGCGTTCTCCCTCTGCAGCTCGAAACAACGTCCCTCCACGTCCCGGAACCCGTCGACCCATTCGATGCGCTCTCC
>JAFGQJ010000245.1 GCA_016935715.1 Spirochaetales bacterium | reverse complement strand
GATTCCTCTCAATCCATGCCGCGGGTGACCAATATCGACTTAATCTGTAATGTATCATAACACCGTTGGGGAGAAATTGCAAATATATTTTGCGACACTATTCACGATCCGCCGGCGCCTGCAGGTGCGAACAGGGTGGGACCGGCAGGCCCCGCAGGTGCGCAGGCACTCTCCTTGACCCTGCCAAAGCTCCTCCTTATAATCCCCGTATCATGAAGGTACGGGTTCGCTACGCCCCCTCGCCGACGGGATTTCAGCACATCGGAGGTGTTCGCACCGCCCTGTTCAACTATCTCTTTGCCAGAGCCAGAGGAGGCGAGTTCATCCTGCGGATCGAGGATACCGACCGGGAGCGCTACCGCCAGGAGGCCATGGAGGATATCTACAAGAGTTTCGACTGGCTGGGCTTCCACTGGGACGAAGGCCCGGACATCGACGGGCCCGCCGGCCCCTACGTGCAGTCGGAGCGCATCGCGTTGTATCAGGAGCACGCCCGGCGGCTGGTGGAAAGCGGCAGCGCCTACCCCTGCTACTGCAGCCGCGAGCGGCTGGAGGAGCTCAAGGCCGAACAGCGCCGGTTGGGCGGGGCTTTCGGGTATGACCGCCGCTGCCGCGAGCTTTCCCCGAGCAGACGGCGCAAGCTGGAAAAGCAGGGCTTGAGCGCAGTGATCCGCTTCAAGGTGCCCCTGGAGGGCACGACCGTAACCAGCGACGAGCTTCTCGGCTCGATCGAAACGGCCAACACGGAGATCAACCCGGACCCCGTGCTGTTGAAATCCGACGGCTTCCCCACCTATCACCTGGCCAATGTGGTGGACGACCACCTCATGGGGATCACCCACATCATGCGGGCGCAGGAGTGGCTGCCCTCGATGCCCCTGCACGTACTGCTGTACGGCGCGTTCGGCTGGCAGCCGCCCCGCTACTGTCATCTGCCCATGGTCATGGGTTCCGACGGACAGAAGCTGTCCAAGCGCCACGGAGCCACCCGGGTGGTCGAATTCAAGGAGAAGGGGTATCTGCCGGAGGCGGTGCTCAACTACGTCGCGCTGCTGGGCTGGAGCTTCGACGACAGCAGGGAGTTTTTCACACTCAAAGATCTGCAGGAGCTGTTTTCCCTGGATCGGCTGAACAAGGCCCCTGCAGTGTTCGATTACAAAAAGCTGGACTGGTTCAACGGCATGTACATCCGCAAGGCCGATCCCCAGCGCCTCGGGCAGCTGCTGACGCCCTACCTGCAGGGGCAGGGCTGGATAGGGCAGAAGCCTTCCCCGGAGGAGCGAAAGAAGGTGGAAGCACTGGTTCCACTGGTTCAGGAGAGGCTGACCGTGCTCTCGGACGCTCCTGCCCTGGTGGGTTTCCTCTTCCAGGACGTGCCGGCTCCGCCGGCGGAGCAGATGATCCCAAAGCGCCTCGACCGGCAGCGGACTGCCGAAATTCTGCGCAGGGTACGCTCCCTGATGGAGGATTTCGACAGCGTGGGGGAGGAGGAAAACGAGCAGCGCTTCCGCCGGGCCGCCGAGGATCTGGGGGTGAAGCTCGGGGATCTGCTCATGCCGGTGCGGGTAGCCCTGACCGGCAGCCGCGTTTCCCCGCCTCTGTTCGAGTCGATCCGGGTGCTCGGCGTTGGGAAAACCCGGCAACGGCTGGAAAACGCTATTCGAAGGCTCGAAGAATCATAGCCTGAAAGAATCATAGTCTCGAGATTGCAGCGAGTTAAGGAACATAAATGGAATCTACAGTATCGATGGACACCCTTGTATCCCTCTGCAAACGAAGGGGATTTATCTATCAATCGAGCGAGATCTACGGGGGTCTCGCCTCGGCGTGGGATTACGGCCCGATGGGGGTGGAGCTGAAGAACCGGGTGCAGAGCTTCTGGTGGAAGGAGATGACCCAGCTGCACGACAACATCGTCGGCCTGGATGCCTCGATCCTGATGCATCCGCGGGTCTGGGAGGCCTCGGGCCACGTGGAGAACTTCACCGATCCTCTGGTGGACTGCAGGAGGTGCAAGCAGCGCTTCCGGGCCGACCAGGTCCCGGAGGAAAACATGCGCTCCCACACCTGTCCGGAGTGCGGCGGCGAGCTCACCGAAGCCAGACAGTTCAACCTGATGTTCAAGACCCACATCGGCCCGGTGGAGAGCGAAGGATCCGTGGTGTACCTGCGTCCGGAAACGGCCCAGGGCATCTACGTGAACTTCAAGAACGTGGTTCAAACCGCCCGCATGCGCGTGCCCTTCGGCATCGCCCAGGTGGGGAAGGCCTTTCGCAACGAGATCACCACCAAGAGCTTCATCTTCCGCACCTGCGAGTTCGAGCAGATGGAGATGCAGTTCTTCATCCACCCTTCGGAGGATCAAAAGTACTTCGAGCAGTGGAAGCAGGAGCGTTTCGAATTTTACAAAAAGATAGGCATCCGGGAATCCCGGCTGCGTTTCCACCAGCACGGTGCGGACGAGCTGGCCCACTACGCCAAGATCGCCTTCGACATCCAGTACGAGTTTCCCTTCGGCTGGAAAGAGCTGGAAGGGATCCACAACCGCACCGATTACGACCTGCGGCGGCACATGGAGTATTCCAGGAAGGATTTGAGCTATCTCGACGATCTTCGCGGCGGGGAGCGCTACATCCCCTACGTGATCGAAACCTCCGCCGGACTGACCCGCACGGTGCTGACCGTCCTGGCCGACGCGTACGACGAAGACGAGGCGGATGGGGAAAAACGGGTGGTGATGCGCCTGCATCCGGAGCTGGCTCCGGTTACCGTGGGGGTGTTCCCCCTGGTGAAGAAGGACGGGCTGGCCGAGCTGGCGCAGGAGGTGGAGCGGAGCCTGAGGCAGGATTTTGCCACCTTCTACGATCAGGGAGGGGCCATCGGCCGGCGCTACCGCCGGCAGGATGAGATCGGGACGCCCTTCGGCGTGACCATCGATTATCAGAGCAAGGATGATCGAACCGTGACCCTGCGCTACCGGGACACGATGGAACAGGTGCGGGTGCCGATCGCCGAGCTGCCGGATCGCATACGGCGGGCTATTCGGGATTACAGGAGGCCGGCATGAAACCCGGAGCTTTCGCCACCCTGAAGGAGCGGGGCTTCGTAAGCCAGTGCTCCGATGAGCAGGCTCTGGCCCGGCTCCTGGACAGCGAACCGGTCACCTTCTACATCGGTTTCGACCCCACCGCCCCCAGTCTCCACGTGGGGCACATGGTTCAGCTGTTCGCCATGGCCCACCTGCAGAGGGCCGGCCACCGGCCGATCGCCCTGATCGGAGACGGCACCTCCCGCATAGGGGATCCTTCGGGAAAAACCGAGATGCGCAAGATCCTGCCGATCGAAACGCTCAATGCGAACGCGGAGCGCTTCCGAAAGCAGATCTCCCGGTTCCTCGATTTCTCCGGAGGAAAGGGGCTGATGCTCAACAATGCCGACTGGCTGGCGGAGCTGAACTACATCGATTTTTTGAGGGATATCGGACGTCATTTCTCGGTGAACCGCATGCTCAGCTTCGAGACCTACAAGATGCGCCTGGATACGGGATTGAGCTTCATCGAGTTCAACTACCAGATCCTCCAGGCCTACGACTATCTGGTGCTGCACCAGCGCCAGGGCTGCCGGCTGCAGATGGGCGGGGATGACCAGTGGGGCAACATCGTGGCCGGCATGGACCTGGTGCGGCGGGTGGAGGGAGCCGAGTGCTTCGCCCTGACCACGCCCCTGGTGACCCGGGCGGACGGCCAGAAGATGGGCAAGACCGAGAAGGGGGCCCTGTTCCTGGATCCGGAACAGGTGAGCCCTTACCAGTTCTACCAGTACTGGCTCAACGTGCCCGACGCGGACGTGGCGAAGCTGCTGGCGCTGTTCACCTTTCTGCCCATCGAGGAGGTCCGGGAGCTCGGGCGCCTGGAGGGCCGGGAGACGAACCGGGCAAAGGAGCGTTTGGCCCTGGAGCTGACCGCGATCGTCCATGGAACCGGGGAAGCGCAGAACGCCAGGAGCGCTTCCCGGGCACTATTCGGCGCCGAAGGAGGCGCGGACAAGGACAGCGTGGACTCGGCGACTCTGGAGCGCGGGGAGCTGGAGCAGGGAGTGAACATCGTGGATCTTCTGGTACGCGCCGGACTCTGCTCTTCCAAGGGAGAGGCCCGCAGGCTGGTCAGCCAGGGCGGCGCCTACCTGGACGGGGAAAACGTGGATTCCATAGAGTTCCTGCTGGACCGCGGATACGCCGACAGAAAGGAGATCCTGCTGCGGGCGGGGAAGAAGCGCTACTTTCGTTTTCTGATCGAATAGGGGGGAGGTATGGGCTTTGTCTACATCGCGGTGACCCTGGGTCTCGGTACCCTTCTCTACTGGGGGCCCTTCGCACTGCCCGCCCTCGACGCTCTGACCTATTCGGACTACCTCTACCTTGCCTTCCTGCTCACTCATCTGGCATGCGGTCTGGTGCTGATCTGCACGGCCGCCGGAGCGCGGAAACTGTCTACAGTCACCGCCGGCATGTACAGGATTCCCGAGGTCCTGTTCGTCCTCTCCCTGCTGCTGTACCTGTTTGCCTACATCTATGCCCTCAATGCCAACATGGACTACATCCAGCGCTTCATCGCGAGCGGCGGCGCCGTTCGCCTGGCCCTGGACACTCGCCAGGAGCGGCTGGCGGCAACGGTGAAATTCGGTCCCCTGCTGCTCACCAACGCCTTTTTCTATCTGTTCTGGCGTCTGAGGCCCGGCCCCCTGTCCGCGGCACCGCTGGTGCGCTGGGCTCTGCCGATAACGCTGCTGTCCGTCCTGCTGTCCGTCGCCTGTTTTCCCTCTTTCATCAGCCCGGAGGGGCTCGGTTTTCTCGCCTTCGCGGCTCTGGTGCCCCTCCTGCTCGTGTTCCAGGCGGGCACCCTGGGGTGGGGCCTGTTCTACGGGCTGGCCTACGGGGTTCTGCAGGCGATGCTGCTGAACTCCTGGCTCGGCACCTACAGTTTGGTGACTCTGCAGCTCGTATCCTTCGTGTTCCTGCTTCTCTACGCGGCTTTCCTGATCCCCACCCTCTGGCTGTACAAGAATCTGCCTCGTCTCGGCTTCCTGATTCTCCCCGCAGCCTGGGTCGGCTTCGAGTTCCTGCGCTCCAGCGGCTTCATCGGCTATCCGTGGGGATTGTGGGGGGTCACCCAGTATCAATTCACCTCCCTGACGCAGATCGCCACCCTGACGGGCGTCTGGGGGGTGAGCTTCGTGGTCATCCTGTTCAATTCGGCCCTGGCAGCCGCTCTGGGGTGCATCCTGAACGTTCACCCCGCCGCAGCCCGCGCCGGGGCGGGCGATCGGGCGGCCGCAGGCTCTTCAGCGCATCGGGGGGCAGCCCCGCCGGCCTTTCGCGGGTTGTCCGCCCTCCTGATCGCCTCCCTCGTACTGCTGGCCTCCCTCGTGTTCGGGATGATCAGCCTGGGCCGGTGGGAGGGGCAGCCGGTGGTCAAGCAACCGCGTCTGGCCCTTATTCAGCAGAATGCCGATCCCCGGAAGCACGACTATCGGCGCACCTTCGATACCCTGGTCGCCCTGACCGACGCGGCGGTGGCGAGCGACCCGGACCTGATCGTCTGGTCGGAGACCGCCTTCGTTCCCAATATCAGCCGCTGGAGCGGCCTGGATCCGGAAAAACACAGCTACGCGGCCCTGGTCCGGGACTTCCTCGAATACCAGGACGCCCTCGACCGCTGGCTGCTCACCGGCAACGACGACTACCAGCTGAAGCCGGACGGCCGGGGCGGAGAGCAGCGGCTGGATTACAACGCTGCGATCCTCTTCGATCCCGACGGCAACCGGGTGCAAACCTACAGGAAGCTGCGCCTGGTTCCGTTCACCGAGTATTTCCCCTGGCGGCAGCAGCTTCCCGGTTTGTACAACTGGCTCGAGGAGAGGGACGTGTATCTCTGGGAACCGGGAAACGAGCGGGTCGTGTTCGTGCATCCCGGGTTCCGGTTCTCCACCCCGATCTGCTTCGAGGATGCCTTTCCCGGGGATGTGCGGCTGTTCGTTCGGCAGGGCGCCGAGGTGATCGTGAACATCAGCAATGACTACTGGTCTCTGACGGAGGTGGAGGGCAAACAGCACGGGGTCAACGCCTTCTTCCGTGCCGTGGAGAACCGGGTTCCGCTGGTCCGCTCCTCCGCCTCCGGGTTGACCGGCTACGTGGATTCGGCCGGGCGTCTGGTCGCATCCGCGCCGTTTTACAGGGAAAGATACCTGGTGGTGGACGTGGAGATCAAAGAGCACGGCACTACCCTGTACACCCGCTTCGGGGACTGGTTTCCCGGGCTGCTGCTGGGCGTGTTCGCTGTTTTACTTTTTCTTTCCGTTTTTCCAGCCCTGCGCCGCGCCCTGTGAGCCGGGTACCCCAGGGACGATTTGACACATCTGAAAGGGGATACTTGACACTTGCATCCAAAACTGTTAGTTTCTTGTAGGATTTGAAATTAGGAGGGACCATTCCTTGGCCAATAGCACGACGGCCGCCAAGCGGCACAGACAGAACATCAAGCGCAGAACCCGAAACCGGATGGTAAAGTCCGAGCTGCGCACCAACACGCGGAGGTTTCTCGAGCTGGTCAAGAGCCAGGCTGCAGAGGATGCCAGGAAGCAATACGTCACCGTTGCCGGCCTGCTCGATCGGGCGGTCAGCAAGGGAGTGCTCAATAAAAATACCGCCTCCCGGAAAAAGCACAGATTATACAAAGTGTTGACGGGTACGGAAAAACAGTGAGGTAAACGGTGGGTGCCGACAAGCTCACCAAAGCTGAGATCATCGAGCAGATTTACCCGAAGGTTCGCGTCAGCAAAAAAAATATCCACACGATTCTAGATCTGTTCTTCGGCGAGGTAAAAGACGGCCTTCTCGAGGACAGGGTTATCGAGCTTCGGGGTTTCGGCACTTTCGAGATCAAGACCCGCAAGGGAAGAAAAGCCAGAAACCCGAAGACCGGCGACACCGTGCAGGTCGAGAATCACGGGGTTGCCGTGTTCCGCCCGGGAAGAGAGCTGAAGCGGAAAGCCTGGTCCCTGAGGAAGTAATTTGAGCAGAACTGCAGCCTCCTCCCCCAGGCTCCGGGGTTCGACCCCGGGGCGTCTTCTGACATCCATCGGCCTGGAGCTGCTGCTGCTGGCCGGCTCGGCTGTGCTGTTCGCGCTCTCCTTTCCAAGTTTCCTGTCCCGGTGGGGCTGGTTCCCTCTCGCCTTCATCGCCCTCACTCCGGTGTTCATCGTGGTGCACCGCTGCGGATGGGTGCGCTCGGTGTTGTACGGGGCGTTTTTCGGGTTTGTGAGCTACGCGCTGTACAACTACTGGCTGGGGGCTTTTCATCCTCTCACGCTGATCATCGTACCCCCCATATACTCCGCCTACTTCCTCGCCGTTTTCCCCCTGCTCAAGGCTGCGGATACGCTGTTTCCCCGCTACGGCTTCATCCTCCAGGCTCTGATCTGGGTGGCCTACGAGTACGCAAAGATACAGGGTTTCCTGGGCTACGCCTACGGGGTCATCGGATTCTCCCAGTACCTGTTCCTGCCTCTCGCCCGGCTGAGCAGCGTCACGGGGGTCTGGGGTGTTTCCCTTCTCGTGGTTTTTCCCTCGGCCCTGCTGGGCAATGCGTTGAAGGACGGAAGAGCCCGCGTTTTGCCGTTCCTGCGGCGCACGCGCCTTGCGGTGATGCTCTACGCCGCGGTGTTTGCCGGGGCGGTGATTTTCGGAATTGCCGTGAAGGCGGATCTGGACGACTCGCCGAAGTGGAAAGTCGCGCTCGTCCAACAGAACGTCGATCCCTGGAGGGGCGGCAACAAGACCTACGCCAGGACCCTCGAGATCCTGACGCGCCTGAGCCGGCAGGCGCTCGCTGAGGATCCGTCGATCGATATCGTCATCTGGTCGGAGACCTCCTTCGTACCGGCCATCGACTGGCACACGCGCTACCGGACCGACAGGGTGGCCTACGGGCTGGTGAGGGAACTGCGGGAGTTCCTGTCAGCTCAGCCGGTTCCGTACGTCGTGGGCAATGACGACGGCCAGCTGGCCAAAGACGAGAGGGGAAGGGATATCCGGGTGGATTACAACGCCGCCATACTGTTCGATGAGGGGGAAATCCTCCAGACCTACAGGAAGCTCCACCTCGTGCCCTTTACCGAGCACTTTCCCTTCCGGAGAGCTCTTCCGGGGGTGTACCAGTGGCTGAAGGATGCGGACACGCATTTCTGGGAGAAAGGCACCGAATACACGGTCTTCGACTCCGGGGGGGTGCGCTTTTCCACCCCGATCTGCTTCGAGGACACCTTTCCGTATCTGAACAGGGAGTTCATCCGCCGCGGTGCGGAGGTCCTCGTCAACATGACCAATGATTCCTGGTCCACTGCCGTGGCCTGCGAGATGCAGCATATGAGCATCGCCCTGTTTCGCGCGCTGGAAAACAGGCGCACTCTGTTGCGGTCTACCAACGGGGGCATCACCTGCGTGATCGATCCGAACGGGCGCATTACCGCCATGCTCCCTCCATTCGTCGAAGACTACCTGATCGCCGAGGCACCCGTTTACACGGAGGAGGGGACCCTGTATACCCGCTGGGGCGACTGGTTCGCCCTGCTCGTGGTCATACTGGCGGTGAGCGGCCTGGTGGGAGGGCTGGGGTACAGGCTGCTCGGCCGCCTCCGCAGGTGACCGAGGCTCTGCGAGGTCAGTGATGCGGCTGGACTTGACAACGAATGTGAAGATGGTAAAAATGAAATCAAAAAGGTTTTCAACGGAATGAAATCGAAGGGCAAAATTCTCATCGTCGACGACGAGCCGATCAACCTCGAGTTCTTTGATGTGATGCTGAGCAAGCTGGGATTCAGGATCGAGAAAGCCGCCGACGGCGAGCAGGCCCTGCAGAAGGTCGTGGAAACGGATCCGGATCTCATCATCCTCGACAACATCATGCCCCGCCTGTCCGGGTGGGAGGTTACCAAGAAGCTCAAGAGAGACAAGGAATACCGGAAGTACCGCCAGACTCCGATCATCATGTTCTCCGCGATGGACGACGTGAGCGACAAGATCGAGGGTCTGGAGCTGGGCGTGGATGACTATATCACCAAGCCCTTCAATTTCTCGGAGGTGCTGGCGCGCATACGCGCGGTGCTGCGCAACCGGGAGCTGGCCAAGCAGGTTTCGCGGCGGGAACGGCGTATATCCCTGGTGGAGTCCCTGAACAACTCCCTGATCTTCTTCACGCAGCACATCAAGAAGCCCATCTCCGGTCTGATAGAGGCGGCGGAAAAACTCGAGCCCTCCGATCCCAGACAGGTTTCCGAGCTCGCAGCGCTGGTCAGGCGGGAGGGGGCGGAGATCCTGGCTACACTGCAGGGTTTGGAGGATGAGATCGAAGAGCTGCAGAACAAGGGTGATAAACTCAAAAAGGGGGATCTGTCCCTCGAAGATCTCGAGACGAAGCTGCAGAAGCACCTTGGTACCTGGAAAAAACGCTCTACAGAGGACGAGATGCCCGTATGATCTCGGAAGAAAAGAAGAAGGTGCTGGAGCTGTTCAGCGAAGGGCGCAGGCACTACAAACTGATGAAGTTCAGCGATGCTCAGGCGTTTTTCGTCAAAGCCCTCGAAATAGATCCGCAGGACGGTCCCTCGAAAGAGTATCTCGAGCGCTGCAGGCAATACATCCAGAATCCCCCCCCCGAAGACTGGGACGGGGTCAGGGTCATGGAAACCAAGTAGGAAAAAATGTCGAAAAACAACGATCACAAGAGTATCGAGAAAATCACCACCACCCTGGGCAAGGAAACGAGCTTCAACGGCGTGCTGCGCTTCAAGGAGTCCCTGAAAATCGACGGCACCTTCGAGGGGGAGATCGAATCGCCCGGCTTTCTCTACATAGAGAACGGGGCCACGGTCAAGGCGAACATCAAGGTGGGGTCGGTGGTAGTAGGGGGTGTGGTGCGGGGCAACATCGAGGCGAGTGAACGCCTGGAGATGTTGACCACGGGAAAGGTGTTCGGGAACATCCGCACGGCCAAGCTCAACATAGCCGACGGGGTCGTATTCGAGGGCAAGTGCGAGATGATCAAGAACCCGGAGAAGCTCGACATCTTCTCCGCCCCGGTGGCCGGCATCAAGAAAGCGACCCAGAGCATCTGAAAGACAGCCAAAAAACCTCAATCATGGGCGATCGACCGATCTCGACAATTTTTTCCGTCGGCACCGAACTGACCGAGGGAACCATCCTCAACACCCACTTCCGGTTTCTAGGAGCCGAGCTCAAAGGTCTCGGATTCTTCACCCGCAAGGCCGTTCAGATCCCGGATGACCCGGACATTTTCCGTGAGGAGCTGCGTGAAGCGCTCCGGGCCAGCGGACTGGTGATCGTTACCGGCGGGCTGGGCCCGACCAGCGACGATTTGACACGGGAGACGATCGCCGAGGTTTGTGCCGCTCCGCTGCGATTCGATCAGGCCATCTGGGACGATCTGGTGCAACGATATGCGGCCCGGGGCCGGAGCATCGCGCAGACCAACCGCAAGCAGGCCCAGATACCCTCGGGGTTCAGCGTGCTGAACAATCGGGTGGGTTCGGCACCGGGGTTCTGCGGGGTAGACGGCGCCTGCACGGTCATGGCCCTGCCCGGCCCCCCGGCCGAGCTGGAAGAGATGTTCCTGCGCGAAGCCCTGCCGCTCCTGCAGACCCGTTTTTTCAGCAGCCGCGGTGCGGCGGTCGAAATGGTCGCCACGGCGATCATGATTCCGGAGTCGGTGCTCGAGCAGGCTCTCCAGGAGGCGAGGGGATCCGATGCGGCCCCGCGGTGGAGCACCCGGGTGGCGGAGGATCGAATCGTCTGGACCCTGCGGGGCTCGCCGCGCAGGCGGCAGCGCCGCGTATATTCAGCCCTGTTGAAACGTTTCGGCCCGTTGCGCATCAGGGAGGGGGATGTGCAGCCGAGCTTTTTGCCTTACAGGATTCTGAGCCAGAGGAGGGAGACGGTCGCCGTGGCCGAATCCTGCACCGGCGGCCTGATATCGAAGCTGCTCACCGACATCCCGGGGAGCTCCCGGGTGCTCTGGGGAACCTTCGTGACCTACTCGAACGAATCCAAGATCCGACTTCTCGGCGTTCCCGGGGAAATGCTGCAGGGCGCCGGTGCCGTGTCTCAGGAGGTCGTTTCCGCCATGTCCCAGGGATTGCTGGAACATACCCCTGCCGATCTGGCCCTGGCCGTGACGGGAATCGCCGGGCCGGAGGGAGGATCCCGGGAAAAACCCGTGGGAACAGTCTGGATATCTGCCCGTTATCGCCGCGGCGCTCATCTGTGCCAACGATTTCATTTCCCCGGCAACCGGGAGGCGGTGCGGCGGCGCACCGCAGTGGCTGCATTCATCCTGGCAGAGTGCGCACTGCTCGGTACGGACGGTCAGTTGGAGTATTGACACTCCGCACTGGAATAGCTATATTGTTAGTGTACTTTAGTTCTCTTATATACAATCTTAAAAGCTTCTTGCCTTGTACTGTAAGAGCAATCCGATATACATGCGGTTGCATGGTTTATGAGCCACTCTAAACGAGCAAAAAAAGGCGTGCAGAAATAATCACATCCATGGATCCGCCTGCCACAGGTGCGGCTGGATCTCGAAATTATGCTGAAACACGAAGTGGAGTGATACATGGCGATCATTCGAAAAAAGAAGAAGGGTAACGGGGCCGACGAAGCCTCCACACCGGATCCCTCGATGAACACCGGTGAGCAGTCCATGGAAGACGGAAACGGTTCCGGCATTTCCGGCGATCCGGGAAGCTCCGGTTCCGAATCTCAGGCCGCGGGCTCTGCCGACGATTTCGCCGGGCAGACGGCGGCGGTGGAGGAATCTTCCACGGCGGATGAGCCCGAAGCGCAGGCGTTCCAGCCCCCGAAGCGGAGCAAGAAGAAGCTTCGCGTCGAGTTGATCAAGGAGGGGGAGCAAACGGAAAATCCCGGCCCGGAAACGGAGCCGGAGCAGAACGCCGAAAAAGCCGCGGTAGCCGAAGCGTCACCTCCGCCGCGGGAGGAGAAGCCCGCTGCGTCGCATCCGCCGCGGGGAAGCCGATCAGGGCACAGACACGGGGGCAGGGACAGGAGAGCCCAGGGGGAGGGCCGGGAAAAGCTCAACATCAATGACCTGACGGTCATGAATCTGAAGGAATTGCGGAAGATGGCCGGGGACATGGGGATCAACCACGAAAATCTGGTCTCCATGAAGAAGCAGGAAATCATCTTCAGCATTCTCAAGATGCACACGGAGCGCAGCGGCCAGATCTACGCGGCCGGGGCGCTGGAGATTCTCCCGGACGGCTACGGATTCCTGCGCTCGCCCCATTACAGCTACCTGCCGGGTCCCGACGACATCTACATCTCTCCCTCCCAGATCCGTCTGTTCAACCTGAAGACCGGCGACACTGTTTCCGGTCAGATCCGTCCCCCCAAGGAAGGCGAGCGCTTCTTCGCCATGCTGCGGGTGGAGAGCGTGAACTTCGATCCTCCCGAGGTGGCCCAGAGCAGGATCCCCTTCGAGAATCTCACCCCCCTGTATCCGAATGAGATCATCAACATGGAGACCGAAGGGGAGGAGATCTCTACGCGACTGATCAACCTGTTCTGTCCGATCGGCAAGGGTCAGCGGGCGCTGATCGTTTCGCCGCCCAGGGCCGGCAAGACCATCATCATGCAGAAGATCGCCAACGCGATCACCGAAAATCACCCCGAGATCTTCGTGATCGTGCTTCTGATCGACGAGCGTCCGGAAGAGGTGACCGATATGCAGAGGAACGTGGACGGCGAGGTCGTCTCCTCGACATTCGACGAGCAGGCGACGCGGCACGTCCAGGTCGCCGAGATGGTAATCGAAAAAGCCAAGCGGCTGGTGGAGCACAAGCGGGACGTGATCATTCTCCTGGACTCGATCACCCGCCTGGCTCGTGCATACAACCAGACCGTGCCGACCTCCGGAAAGATTCTATCCGGCGGAGTGGATTCCAATGCCCTGCACAAGCCCAAGCGGTTCTTCGGCGCCGCCAGGAATATCGAACAGGGGGGAAGCCTGACGATCGTGGCGACCGCTCTGATCGAGACGGGAAGCCGGATGGACGAGGTGATTTTCGAGGAGTTCAAGGGAACGGGCAACATGGAGATCAACCTGGACCGCAGGCTGTCCGACCGCAGACTGTTCCCCGCCATCAACATCAAGCGTTCGGGTACACGGAAAGAGGAGCTGCTGCTGTCCGAGGAGATCCTGAACAAGCTGTGGGTGCTGAGGAAGGTGATCGGGCCGATGGACGATCTGGAGATCATCGAGCTGCTCATTGACAGGATGAAAAAATCGAAGAATAATGACGCGTTCTTGAAGTCGATGAACACCTCGGCGAACGGCGATATGTGAGGTTGCATTATGAAGAAGGATATACACCCGAAATACGAACCCACCACGGTGACCTGCGCCTGCGGAAACGTGTTCGAGATCCGCTCCACGGTAAAGGACATCAAGGTGGAAATCTGCTCGAACTGTCATCCCTTTTTCACCGGCAAGCAGAAGCTGGTGGATACCGCCGGGCGGGTCGAACGGTTCAAGAAGAGATACAACATCAAAGACTAGCTTCCAGCAGCCCTTTCATGTGCTCCCAGTGCGAGCCCCGCCAGTAGATTCGTCCGCAGTCGGGGCACCTCTTGAAGCTGCGGTAGGTACGGGCAACGTACTGCGGAACCGAAGCGGCTACCGAATCCCGGTCCGCCTCCTGCAGCAGGGTGTTGCAGCGCAGGCAGCGGCTGAACGGCCGGATCTTCTCTCTCAGATCGAATCGCTTCACCACCTCGATGAGCTGCTCCATCGGTCGATCGGAGCGCAGGCAGTATCCGTGGGTGATGATGGATCGCTTCAGCAGCTCCCGATCCCGTGTCAGGATGATCCGACCTTCGTCGCTGGAGATGCGCGACAGGGTCCGGTCATCGCAGCTGTTCGAGTACAGGCAGTCCAGGCCGAGCATGCGCAGCAGTTTGGCGAGTCTTCCGAGGTGCACGTCCGCAACGAAGCGGGTGCGGCGAAGCGCCTCCGGGCGCACTCTGGTCACCTGCCCGATCTCGAGAGATTCGAACACGGGATACACGCTGATCCGGTCTCCGTTGCGCAGCGGATGCTCGAAGGAGGCGGAGACGCCGTTGACGAGGATCAGATCGATCTCGGTGTGGGGTACCCCCAGGGATTCGATCAGAGCTTTGACCGTGTCCCCCGGGCTGAAACGGGCAGAAAATTCCTTCTTCCTCCTGCCCTCCGGTAGGAAATCGTTGAGCTCCTCATAGAAGCGAAGCATCGCGGTTTTCTCAGGCATTTGCTCCTATCCATGTTACAGGATTTTGGGCTACTCTGTCCCGATGCAAGAACCAAGAAACCTGTCGATATTCCTGCAGGACGTGTGGTTCGAGCTGCGGGGACGTACGATTCTCGAGGGCGTCGACTGGAAGATTGCCGGGGGCGGCCGTTGGGTGCTTCTCGGCCCGAACGGGAGCGGGAAGACGACCCTCCTCAAGCTGATAACGGGATACAACTACCCTTCCAGGGGGAGGGTGGTGATCCTGCAGCGGGAGTTCGGGCATACGGATCTGCGGATCCTGCGCTCCCGCATCGGCTGGGTTCACTACGATCTTCGAAACATGATACCGGAGTACATGACTGTTCTGGATGTGGTGCTGGCCGGGGGAAAAGGCACTCTCTCCTTTTTCGAGGCACCCACGCCGGCTGAGCGCCTCAAGGCCCGGAACAACCTGCGGGCTCTCCGGGTGGAAAACCTGAGCGTTCGCCGCTTCTCCACCCTGTCCACCGGGGAGCGGCAACGGGTGCTCATCGCACGCGCCCTCATGGCCGAGCCGGAGATTCTTCTTCTGGACGAACCGTGCATGGGCCTGGATCCCCTGTCGCGGGAAGAGTTCCTGGATTCCCTAGCCACCCTGTTCGTGGAGAAGAAAGAGATGACCGTGGTCACCGTCACCCATCACGTGGAAGAAATCACCGAAGCCTACGAGGGCGTCCTGATTCTGAACGGCGGAAAGGTGCTGGCTTGCGGAGAGCGCCGGAGGACCCTCACCGCGGACACCATATCCCGTTTGTTCGGACATCGCTGCTTCCTGACTTTCGAGGGGGGGCGGTATTCCCTGCACTTCCAATAGAGGGGGGAGGAGCGGGCGGCTCAGGTATTCTGCATTTTTTCGATCATCTGGCGAATCCGGCTGGACAGAGAGAGCAGCAGCCGCTTGGTCCATTGGGGGCTGGCCGCAAAGATCTCCTGGAAATTCTCTTTGGAAAACACGAGGGCTTCCACCGAGCCCTTGGTGATCACGGTTGCAGAGCGCACCGATTTATCGAAGAAGCTCATCTCTCCGATCAGCTCCCCCTTGCCCAGGGTCGTCATGACTTTGTACTTGTCTCCCATTTTGCGGGTGATGTAGACTTCCCCCGAGAGGATCCAGAAGATCTCCTGCTGGACATCCCCCTCCTTGATCAGAACCGTCTTGTCGGCGTATTTCTTGCCGAATTTGGCGATGACTTCGTCATTGATCGCCTCTTCGGCCTGGAAGGCGATCTTCATGATTTCCGCGTAGTTTTGGTCAGACATTTTTGATTCGGTCTCCAAACTCGGCGTTCATGATCCGCAGGGTGCGGGTCAAACCGGTGATCGTGTCCAGGGCCAGTTCCCAGGATACGCTGGAAGCCACGTCGAAACCCTCCCTGTCCCACCGGTACAGGATCGAGCTCTCCATGCAGTATGCGGTGGTCAGACGCGGGCAGTCCAGGAGGGCTTCCACGACTCCGAACACCGAGTCGGGATGCAGGTACATCGGCAGCGCCGATCCATCGGACAGGGGGATGCCGACGCGTATGAGACCGGCGATCACGTAGTAGATCGGATGAGTGGTCAAAGGATCCCCCGCTGAGTAGAGCATCATTCCCGGTTCGATTTTGACCTTTTCCCCGTACTGCAGATCCGTTTCGATCATGAAATCCCCTGTTTTCTTGCACTCTTTCGGTTTTTCCCATAGAATATAACACCGTTTTTGATTTCATTCCAGCGGAGTCATTCATGGACGATCTGATCAGCAGCCATCAGGAAGAGTATGGCCAGGGTCCAGACATAATCGCGCAGGCGCCGGGGCGGGTCAATCTGATCGGCGAGCATACCGACTACAACGACGGTTTCGTCCTGCCCATGGCCATCGATTACTACGTGCGGGTGGCGGTATCAGGCCGCAAGGATCAGCATCTGCGTTTCTATTCCGTCGATTTCAACGACCGCAAGCGTACCAGCCTCAGCAATCTGCGTTTCAAGAGAGAAGACCGCTGGGCCAACTATCTCAAGGGCGTGATCAGCGTGCTGCAGAACCGGGGATACATTACCGGAGGATTGAGCTTCACCGTGTCCGGAAACATACCGGTGGGGGTGGGTCTCTCCTCCTCCGCCGCCCTCGAGGTAGCCACCGCGTATGCGGTTCAGAAGCTGCTCGGATTCGAAATGTCGGGTCCGGAGCTGGCCCGTCTGGCACAGGAGGCGGAGAACAGCTTCGTGGGGGTGCACTGCGGGATAATGGATCAGTTCGTCTCCCGGATGGGAAAAGCCGGCACGGCGCTGTTCATCGACACCCGCAGCATGGAGTACCGTCACATCCCCGTATCCCTGCGAAGCGTGAAAATACTGATCACCAACTCCAACGTCCCGCGTTCCCTGGCGGATTCGGAGTACAACCAGCGCCGGGCGGACTGCGAGAAGTGCGTCACGCTGCTCAACCCCCGCAAAACCGGCGCCTCACTGCGGGACTACACTGCGGAGGATCTGCGGGACAGCCTGGGCCTGATCCCGGAAACCACGCGCAAGCGCTGCCTGCATGTGGTGGAGGAAAACGAACGGGTACGAGAGGCGGCTTCCTGCCTCCGGCGCAACGATATTGCCAGCTTCGGGAAGCTGATGAACCGTTCTCACGAGAGCCTGCGGGATCAGTATGAGGTTTCCTGCCCGGAGCTGGACTGGCTGGTGAAGCGGGCCTGGGAAACCGAGGGCGTCTACGGGTCGCGGATGACCGGGGCCGGATTCGGCGGCTGCACCGTGACGTTGATCGAGGAAAAGGCCATTCCCCAGTACGAGGCCCGGCTGGAGGCTTACGAGCGGATATTCAGCTTCAAACCGGAGGTGTTCCTCTGCCAGCCCGCCGATGGAGCCCGGATCATCTTCGAGCGCCAAAGAGGCTGAATCTTCTTGAAAATCCTGCTTTCCAACGACGACGGCATCGGCAGCCCGGGTCTGCGCCTGCTTCAATCCGCGCTGCAGCGTGAGCACGAGGTGTGGGTGGTCGCCCCTGACTCGAACCGCAGCGGAAGCTCCCATTCCATCACTCTGGGAAACCCCACCAAGTTCAGGAAACTCTCCGAACGGGAATACGCCTCCAGCGGTACACCGGCCGACTGCGTGCTGCACGCCTGTCTGGGGCTGGTCCCGGTGGAGATCGATATGGTGGTGGCGGGAATCAACCTGGGTCCCAACCTGGGCACCGACATCGTGTATTCGGGGACCGCGGCGGCCGCCCGGCAGGGGGCGTTCATGAGAAAGCCGGCCGTAGCCTGCTCCCTCAGCGCCTATCAGCCGCCGTACCACCTCGATTTTGCCGTTCGGTTCATGAGCAGCAATATTGCGGCCATCCGGGATCTGTGGTCGGAAGACCATTTTCTCAACATCAATTTTCCGAACCGGGAAACTCCCGCCGAGCCGGTGATCACGATCCCCACCCGGCGCATCTACGAGGACGAGATGGTGCGATTCGTGTCCCCCCAGGGAGACCTGTACAGCTTCATCGGGGGGCAGATCCCCGGCGGCATGATGGAGGAGGGTTCCGACTTCTCTGCCGTGGAGGCGGGATTTACCTCCCTGTCGCCGATCCTGATTCACCCCACCAACCACGAGGTCGAAGAGCGCTATCGGGAAGCCAGTTTTTTCTGGAAATCCCGGTAATCGCCTCATGGCTTCAGGTCGATAATGATAATGTAATGCAAGTGGTTGCATGGAGCTCTGAAAATGAGTGTAGAGAGTATTTCAGCCAATCAACCATCCCCTGAGACCCGCACCCAATTGTCGGGCGGCGCCCAAGAGGTCATCGACCTGCGGCAGATCAAGAGTATCCTCTACCTCGGGGTCAAAGGAAAGATCGCGGTCCCCGCGGGTGAGACCCATCGTGTAGATACCTTCGCCTGATTTGTGTATAGTACCTTGATGGTTAGAAACCTCATCCTCTTCTTCCTGCTGGTCTGCGCTTTGCTGTCGGCCCAGGACATCGATATGCAGGCCGTGCAGGCTTTCGAGGATTTCCGTTGGGGGCTGCGGGCCTTTCATTCCGGCAATTTCGGAGACTCGATCCTTTCACTCGAGAAATCCCTCAGCAGAAAACCCCAGGACCTGCGAACCCGCTCCTGGCTGGCAGCTTCTCTCTATCGGGCGGGCTATGAAGATGCAGCGCTTGCAGAGTGGCGCTACGTTCTGGAGAAAGATCCGGGCGATACCGCGGTGAAGAACACCGTGGATGTGCTTGCCTACAGACGGGGTCTGGGGGAAAGAATCGAGGAACGCAGTCAATTCGTGGTTTCGAACCTCATCGATGCGCAGGGCAGCAACGCCTACCCGCTGAGCCGGCCTTCCTCGGTTTGTGTCCGTGAAGACGGCTCGGTTTACGTGGTCGCCTTCGCCTCCAATGAGGTGCTTCTCCTCGATGTCAACAATGCCGTGCAGAAGGTCATCCAGGGGGGGATCCGCGGCTTCGATCGGCCGTACGACTGCCTGGAGGCGGAGGATCCGCAAACCGGCGAGCGGTTCCTGTTCGTCGCCGAGTACGGGGGGAACCGGGTCCTCAAGTTGAATCTCGAGGGCGACAGGATTCTCTCCATCGGCTCCAAGGGCAGGGCCGCCGGCGAGCTGCTCGGACCGCAGTACCTGGCCGTGGATGACAGCGGCTATCTGTACGTGAGCGACTGGGGCAACGGCCGGGTCAACAAGTACGATTTCAGCGGAAATTTCATTCTCTCCATCGGCAGAGGATCGAAGCTCAGGCTCAGCGCACCTACGGGTATCGCCTACCGGGAGGGGCAGCTGTTCGCAGCGGACAGCGGCAGAAAGCGGATCGTGGTCTACGACGACAGCGGCAACTCCCTGTACAGCTTCGGCGAGGGATCGCTGACCGGGCCGGAGGGAATCGCCTTCTTCGATCGGGATCACCTGCTGGTGGTGGATGGAAGCCGATTGCTCGAGTACGACCTTCGCCGCGAGACGTGGCTGACGCTGGCGGATATGGGTCCGACAGCCGGGCATTTGACGCACCTGTCCCTGAGCCCGAACGGTGAGATCTACGTGGTGGATTTCGACGAAAACAAGGTATACATCCTCTCGGAGATGGCCGCTCTGTACACCAGCCTGTTCGTCCAGGTCGACCGGGTCAACTCCCTGAGCTTCCCCGACATCCTGGTGGAGATCACGGTGGAGGATCGGAAGGGAACGCCGGTGGTCGGCCTGCAGGAGGAGAACTTCATATTCAGCGAATTTTACCGGGAGATCCCCTCCGCCCGGCTGCTGCGCTCTCCCGGCGATGATCTTCCGCTGGAAATAGCCCTCGTGGTGGAGAAATCACCCGGAATGAGGGAGTATCTGCCGAATCTCGCGGCCGCCGTGGAGTCTCTGCACGATCAGATTAGCGGGATGGACCGGCCGGGAAGCTGGCGTGTGATAGGCGCCGGGCAGCAGGCGGTGCTGGAAACCGGGGTCGGTGCCAGCCGTTTGGAATCGAAAGCAGCGGCCCAGAGTGGACCCTGGGAACCGGGCTGGCGTTTGGATCGGGGGCTGCGGCTGGCCACCTCGCAGCTCGTTTCTGCGCTCGATCCCATGAGGCGAAAAGCGGTCGTGCTGCTCACCACGGGGAAGCTCAACAGGCAGTCCTTCTCGGAGTACAGTCTGGCCGAGGTTGCGGACTACCTTCAGAACAACTCGATTCCCCTCCATGTCGTGCATTTCGGGGCCGAGCCGGACCGGGAGCTCGAGTATATCTGCAGCGAGACGGGGGGAGCGATGATCGCCTATTTCGCGCCCAGGAGCCTGACGACCCTGGCGGCTGACATCAGCCGCCGCAGGGATTCGAAGTATCTGCTGCGGCTCGGCTCCGTGACGGACTCCGGATTCGGGAAGAATTACATCGATTTTCAGGCAGAGGTCGTTTTTCACAGAAAGAGCGGCCGGACCCGGAGTGGCTACTTCGCCCCGCTGTCCGAGTAGATGCTTCCCCCATGACACGACGGGAAAAGCGCACTGCCAGATGGGAGGCTATCTGCCAACGCTGCGGGTTGTGCTGCTACGAGCGCCGTGTGGGCATCCGCGGTCTGGCGATCAACATGAACGCGCCGTGCCGCTACCTGGACACGGAAACCAGACTATGCACGGTATACGAGCGGCGCTTCAAAGTCTGTTCGGAGTGCAGAAAGGTCACACTCCTGACCGCGTTGTTCGATCCTTCCCTTCCGGATTCCTGCGGCTACGTGCAGACCTTTAGAATATGGCGAAAATCCTCCAGGCTCCGCGCTCCTCGGCGAAGTAGTAGTCCTGAAAACGAGTCCAGAACGGAATCGTATCGGACAGATCCAGACGCGTCTTCACCGTAAGCAGGTACTCCTGCCCCCGCGACTGGCCGGGAAACCGGTCCGTGGGGCCGACGAAGATGCTGTCCGCGTCCACCACATCCCCCGCGGCCACGGAGGAAAAATCCGCCTGGTCGAAGTAGCCCTCGAAGGTTTCGGCGATCTCCCGTCTGGACAGGGAGGTGTTCATGCGGATGATCTGGACCTCATCCGAGAAATAACGGGAAGCGGTATCCACGTCCTTGTCCAGAAAAGCGTCCAGGCAGGCCAGCAGAGCCGCCTTGATATCCGGCTGTGGTACGGCTTCCAGCGCCGCTGCCGCGGAAGGAGCCGCAGGGGGTGCGGCTTTCGGCGTCCATCTGGCGGGGGGAAGCTTCTGACCGATGGCGAACATCAGCCATCGCCCCTTCGACTGATGCATCAGGTATTTCTGCTGTCGTGCCCAGAACGGCACCTGTTTGGAAAAATCCATTTTGGCCCGGACCTCGATTGCATAGGTCTCTCCCCACCGGGTCGCTACCGGTGAGACGGTCAGGCTGTTGAGGTCGAACACTTCCGTCGGGGCCAGGCCGCCCAGGTCGGCGGTGGCGAAAAAGCCGTCCAATTGGGCCTTCATCTGGCTCTGGTTCATCTCCATGTCCAGATCGCCGAAATAGACCGAGCCCTCCATGAGCTCGAGCATCGCCGCGCTGTCCTTGCTCAGGAATGCGGAGACCCAGCGGAGGAACTTCGATTTGATGAGCTCCTGCGTCGCCTCCGCCCGGGTGCGCGGTATGGCCGCCAGTTTTGCCTTACCCTCGAGGATCAGCGCGGCCGCGCTCGGCTGATCCTTGAGCTGGATATTGGACGGATCGAGGCCGGGATCGATGTTGAACGCCATGTCTTTGAAATCCCGGGCTTTCTGGCTTTCCCCTTTTTGATCATACTGCTGTCCGACCAGGTAGTAGGCCTCGGCCAGAGCCTTTCGTTCTTCTCTCGGCAGAGTCGTATAGAACTGAGCCCAGAGACCGGTAGCGACGAAAGCAAGGAGTACCAGTAGCGGAAGCAACTTTTTCATCCTGTACCTCCCAATTTGTGCCGGCCGATGTTTCGGCCCGCCTGATAGCGCAATCTTCCCTTCGCGATCTATGGATTGCGAGGGGATGTTACCCCTCTACTATACTACAGTTCTTTCTGCACTTCAACGGATTCAATACTTGAAGGCGCTTTCTCCGATAAACTCCCGCAGGATGGAGTACTCCGGCACCCAGCTGGGGGGGATCGGAGCAAAGTTTTCCAGGAAGGAGTGGAGCTGAAGGACTTCGTGGAACCCCTCCTGGGCGGGCTTCACGCTCTTCAACAGGGGTTCGGCATAGACCTTCAACACCGACAGCTCGTAGTCCAGAGCCGAGTTGAAGGCGGAATCGGCTGTATTCTGGAAAGGGAAGATGTTCCTGTTTTCGCCGCGCCGCACCGATTCCCACATCCGCAGCGTTTCAGAGGCGCTGTGCCCCCTGAACTGGGAATCCCTGACGATCCGGCGCAGCAGGCGATTGTCCGTCGTGGAAATTCGGTTGTGGTCATCCAGATTCAGCTGTGTCAGGGCCGATACATAGATCTTGTATTTCTGCTCCCGGGGGATCGCGGGAGTCAGCTCGTCGTTGAGCCCGTGGATTCCCTCCAGGAGGATGAGGGCCCTGTCGGGCAGCGCCTGGGGTTTGGGAGCCCTGGTGCGCTGCCCCGTGTGGAAGTCGAACCGGGGCAGGTGGATCTCCTCTCCCCCCGTCAGGCGCAGAAGATCGTCGTTCAGCAGCTTCACGTCGATCGCCCACAGGCTCTCGAAATCGTAGTTTCCCTCCTCGTCGAGGGGAGTCTGTTCCCGAGGCAGGAAGTAGTCGTCCAGAGAGATGGGAAAGGGATTCCTTCCCAGAACCTGCAGCTGGATGGCCAGTTTCTTGGTGAACGTGGTCTTTCCGGAGGAGGAGGGGCCTGCGATCAGCACCAGCTTGACCTCGTCCCGGCGTTCACAGATCTTGTCCGCGATCAGGGCGATCTTCTTGTCGTGAAGGGCCTCGGCCACCTGGATGAACTGCCGCACCCTGCGGGCGTTGATCAGATCGTTGAGGTGTCCCACGCACTGCACGTTCAGTATCTTCCCCCAATCCTTGTATTCCCTGTAGATGGAGAACAGAACCGGATTTTCCCTGAATTCAGCCAGCTGCTGCGGATGGTTCCACGGCGGATAGCGCAGCAGGAATCCCGGAGGGTAGGAGATGATGTCGAACACGTCCAGCAGGTTGGTGTTCGGCACCAGGGGTGCGTGGGCCAGGTCCATGTACCCGCCGCAGGCGAACACGGCGATCTTCTGATCGTTTCGGTTCTTCAGCAGCAGAACCGTATCCCGCTGATTGTTCTCCTCGAAATATCGAACCGCTTCGGGATAGGAAATGACCTTACGCAGAATCGGATAGCCCTCCGACACGATCTCCCGCATTTTCCCCGTCAGCAGGTCGATCTCCTCCGCCGGGACCGAGGCATGCCCCTCGAAGTAGTAAAAATAGCCCCGGCCGAGTGAATGGCCGATGATCAGCCGCCTGTCCGGAAACAGCTGCCTGGCCGCGATCGTGAGCAGGAAGCAGAGGGACCGTCTGTAGACATTGGCTCCGAGCCGGCTGTCCAGCGGCACCGCTTCCACGCTGGAGTTTACCTCTACACGGTAGGTGAGGCTGACCAGGGCTCCGTTCGCCAGGGCTGCAACCACCGGCCGCGTCTTATCGGGGGTGAACTCGCTGTGCTCGAAGATCTCCGCTACCGGAGTACCGGGCGGGTAGTGCTCAGTGCGGCCGGAGGGAAAGCTTAGATTGAGCTTCATAGATCCAGTTTCTCCGCTTCCTGCGGGCTCAGGCAGCGCTGAATCGAAACTCCGTCGCTCTCCGCGGTTTTGATCAACAGGGGTTCCTCGATCGAGCCGCCTTCCCCGTCTATCAGGACCTGCACGAAGGGAAAACGGGGGCTTTCCGGATTGATCTTTGTCACCCTGCCGATCGATTCGTCGGAGAGCAGGACCAGGCTGCCCAGAGGATAGGCTGAGAGGCACACGATCAGAGAACGGACGACCGCCTCGTCATATTTCGTGTTTCTTTCTTTGAGCAGCTCCATTACCGCGGCATGGGGGTCGTTCTGTGTTTTGAACAGCCGTTTGGAGGTGATCGCGTCGTAGGAACACACCACCGCTACGATTCGGGAATAGAGGGAAATTTCCTCGCCGCTCAGGGCTTTCGGGTATCCGGATCCATCGAGGCGCTCGTGGTGCTCCTCGGCGGCCAGGGCGATCTCCTCGGCAACCGAGAAGCTTTTGAGGATCTTGTAACCCAATGTCGTATGCGCCCGCACGATCTGGAACTCTTTCTCCGACAGGTTCTCCTCCTTCAGATACACGGCATCGGGGAGCTTGAGCATGCCGATGTCGTGCAGGAGGGCTCCCAGACCCAGCTCGATCATCCGGTGGGGGGGCAGCTTCATCAGATCCCCGATGGCGAGGGCCAGGATCGCGCTGTTGACGCTGTGCACGTACATGTAGTTTTCCGAGGGATAGGAGAACTCGGCATAGCGCAGGATGGCATCCCGGCTGCTCTTCACCATGTCTATCAACAGCTTGATCCGTTCGCTGACCCGCGGGATGTTCAGCTTGCCGTCCTCCTTGAATTTCTTGAAGGATTCCAGGGTGAAGTTGACCAGGGCGTAGTACAGCTTCCTGGCCTCCTCTATCTCCTGTTTTTCCCTGATGTCCATGTCGAGGACGGAGACGGCCGTGGCGGCGGCGCCGGAGCTGGTGTATGCCGGAGCCTGGGCGACCCGGCCGTCGCAGAGTACGTTCTCGTATCCCCACTGTTTCAGCCGCTGAATCAGTTCTTCAGTAACGGGCGTGTCGGGAGACAGGAGGATGAAAGCATCGTCCAGGAATACGGGGGAGTCGAAATAGTCGCCCGTTTGCAGTTCCGATACAGAGATCTCCTTCATCAGCTCACCTCTTCGCTGGAAACCCGGTTTCGGCACTTGCAAAAGGCTTTCAAACCGGGAACACTCGCATTATAGGTATATTCTATGAAATTTAAAACCATCTACATCCTGTTCAATGCGGTGATTCTTCTGTCCTTTGGTTTCATCTTCCTGATGCCTCTGCTCCTGCTGGGAGGCGGCTATTTTGAATTATTCGTCTCGAAGAACTGGATCGCCGGCGCGCTGTTCCTGCTGACTCTCATCATAATTAACGGCTATTTTCTGACGAATTGGAAACTTTTTCGGCTGCTGGAATCGGAGGACTGGCGCGGACTGATCCGTCTGCTGGAGCGGCGGGTGTACCAGAAGAGCCGCTGCAGCAGGGCCACCGCCAAAATGCTGATCAACGCCTGCGTGGTTACCTCCAACATAGACAAGATATCCGATCTGGAAACGCATCTTCGGGAGAAAAAGCCGCGTCTCCTGCGGGCGTTCGCGCTGCAGTTCGGCATTCCCCACCTTCTGAAGATGAGGGATGATCCCAAGTCGGCGGAAACCTATTTCGGACGGGCGGCGGAGCGAAAAGACGTGCCCCACCGGGGCTGGCTGCGCTGGAGCTACGCCTCCTCGCTGCTGCTGCAGCGTCAGTTTGATGCCGCCAAGGTCACCCTCCTCGATCTTCTCGAATCGAAGCCAGACCCGGTTCTGGAGCTGCTTGCCGTGCATGGCCTGTCGTTTTTCAGCGCAGTCGACCCGCAGCTCGCCCACCGGGTGGAGGATGAGCGCAGGCGCCTGGCGGAGCGCTACACCTCGGAGCAGTGGGACAGAAAGATCGAGTCCAACAGCAGACACATCCAGATCGTGCTGTTCAACGGCATCATCCGGGATGCCAAGCGCTGGCTGTTCGAGCAGCCGGCGGGCGGGGAGGGGGACGCCGGGGTGCGCGAAGCGGCCTCCGGGCAGGCGGGGGAGAGCGGGCAGCCGAGCCAGCCCCGGGAACCACCCGATTCGGAGAAGACGATCAACTGAGCGTGCGCCTGGACGTGCTGCCGGCACGCGATCACTTCGGAGTCAGCCAGCCGACCGCACCAAACTAGAATAGCACTTGGATTCGGATCACGCCCCAGATGATGTGCCAGTACGCGTAGTAGAACAGTCGAAATGAGTACATGGAAATGAAGTCGAAGCGCCGAAACACGTAGAGCTGCAAGCAGGCGATCACGAAAACGTGAAACCAGGTGTATACGGCTGCCCACGAGAATGGATCTGCCATGAAGGTCACCTGAAAGGTAGGTTCCGTGACTGCAGCCAGCGCCATCGCTATCCACAGCATGCGCTGCGTGCTCATACGTCCACAGAGGAGCTGCCCTGCCAGGGATAACACTGCCATTGGCAATACGTGGAAAAAAATCTCAGCGACGAATCCGATGACCGGGTAGAATAGCAGAGCCTCCGGTACCGGAACGTTAATATCCTCCGGATAACGGACTATGAAGTCGGCGACGATGATTGCAGAAGCGAGAAGGGTTGCAGCTACTGCAGAAAACCCCATGCCTCGCAGTGTCGTGGGTCCCTTCAGGATCTCGAGCCTGCCGATCAGCCGCAGAACAGCGAGGCAACTTCCGCCCAATACTGCCATGGCCGCGACGACGAACAACGGATCGGCACTACCGAGGAATCGCCGGAAATGCTCATCGGCCGACGGACTCAGCACCTCGGTCAGTACGAGCATTGCGGCCGACACCGAAGCGAAAACGAACCATTGATCTCGTGTTCGCCAGGAGTGCCTCTTCTGCGGTTCGAGGGCTGTCAAACTCAACAGCCCTGGCCTTCCACCGTTCGCATCATGAGTCATAGCGGGCGCCTCCAGAATCCGTACGTGATTATCTCCAGTCTTGTGGGTTTGGCTACGCAGTTTCCCCATGTTTTGCTCCTCTCGTTCCGAGAAGGCCCAGAACATTCTCAAGGACAGTCATGCATATGAATCCGGCGACCGGTACACCGACTGAACGAACGACGCGCTCCCAATACCGCGGGTCGACGGAACTGCTTATCGTGGCAACCAGGAATAGCGTCATCATGACAGCACCGACATACTGCCCCAGCGGATTCTACGGCAGCAGCAGAACTCGCGAGAACGAGCACAGATTGGCGAGTGTGCAGAGATCCGCCCCGGTCTCGTTCTTCACGCATCCAGCCTTATCGTTCATCACCACTATTTGATCGAACAGATCGCGGAAAGTTACGGTAGGATTGAAAATTCAGCGGCTTTTTCGTAGACTGATTCCGGGAACACAGGGTTTGCAGAAGATGGATACCGATGCGCTGATCAGGGAGTACGGTGGTCGGGTTTACAATCTCGCTTATCGTATTACCGGGAACCGGCAGGATGCCGAAGACGTAGCACAGCAGACTTTTCTGCAGGTACATCGCAGCCTCCATCGGTTTCGCGGCGATAGCAGCGTATACACCTGGATCTACCGCATCGCGCTGAACGCGGGCCTCCGTGCGCGGGGCAGACTGGATAACCGTTTCTTCGAATCACTGGACGAGGCGGTGCATGCCTACGCCGACGACTTGCCGGACGACGTGGACCGGTGGCGCCGCGATCCCGAGTCCCGTTACATCTACGACGAGCTTCTGGCCGAGATCCAGCGCGCATGCGTTCATTTCGTCACCCGCCGCCTCACCGACGAACAGCGAGCCGTCTACGTACTTCGTGCAATGCTCGGATTCCCGCTCGATGACATTTCACAAATCCTGGACGTGAGCAAGAACACGGTCAAGGCGCGCCTCCACCGTGCCAAAGCGTCGCTCAAATCGTATTTCTCGGGTCGGTGCCAATGGGCGGCGGAGAGCGGCGACTGCACCTGCGAGTCGAAGCTTGGGTTTGCCATCGCGGCGGCACCGGAAATCCTGCAGAAACTTCGGAATCATCCGCCGGACAGCAAGCTCAAGGAGGTAATGCGGACCACGCTTCGTGATGTGGCCGATGAAGATGACGTTCGGCGATTCTTCCCTGACGAGCCGATGGAGGCGGAAGCTCTTCAGCGGTTACTGTCCGAGTAGCGATTGCCTCTCTTCGCCCACGATTTTCCGGACCGTCCTGTATCAAATGGGTTGGAAGCAGGCTCCATGCGCCAGGCTGACCAATCCGCAGAGCAGAGAGCTCGGCGCTGTTCGGTCATTGTCGGACAGATTGTGTTGTTGGTTTGACGTACCGCCGCGGACTGTATACGACATCCATGGACAACGTCATGTCAAGGATGCAGCGCGGGAATTTGATGGTTCCGAGGGGTGATTCGGTGGCGGAGTCGATCTGCCGGAGACGGGACTTGAACCCGTACGACCCTTACGGGTCAGAGGATTTTAAGTCCTCTGTGTCTGCCAATTCCACCACTCCGGCTTCTCGATCGCCGTTCACCGATGACTATACCTGGAATGACGGCTGCTTGTCGATGACGCGGCTCACAGCGACCTGTCGATGACCCGGTTCAGCCGCCTGGCGAAATCCGCCGGACTGGCCAGCTCCGCTCCTTCCACGATCAGGGCCTGCTCCAGCAGCAGCCTGCTGATATCCTCCGTCAGCTCCTTGTCCTCCGTGACGGCCAGTTTCTTGACGATGGCGTGGTCGGGATTGATCTCCAGGATCGGCTTGGCCTCCGGTACGTCCTTCTGCCCGAGGGCCTTGAAGATGTGCTGCATCTGGATGGTGGGGTCATTGTCGTCGGCCACGATGCAGGATGGGGAATCGCTGAGGCGCGTGGAGGCGCGCACGTCCTTGACCTCCTCCCCCAGGATCTTCTTGATCTTCTTGAGCAGGGGGCTGATCTCCTTCTCCTTCTCCTTGTCCGCTTCGGTTTTCAGATCCTCGGCGGTGCCGCTTCTGCTCACCGATTTGAGCTCCACGTCCCGGTAGCGGCCGATGACCGGCGCCACCAGCTCGTCGATCTCGTCATCCATGATCAGCACCTCGAGCCCCCGCTCCTTGTAGGTCTCCAGCAGCGGGGAATTGCGCAGCTTCTCCTCCGTACCGCCGGTGATGTAGTAGATCGCCTTCTGCTCGCTTCCCATCCGCTCCTTGTAGCCCTGGAGGCTGGTCAGCCCCTTCTCCGTGGTGGATTTGAAGCGAAGCAGCTCCAGCAGCGCATCGCGGTTGCCGAAATCCTGGTACACTCCCTCCTTAAGGCAGACGCCGAACTGCGCATAGAACTGTTCATACTTCTCGGGTGTATTTTTGGCGATCGTATCCAGCTCTCCGAGGATCTTCTTGATCGAGGCGCTGCGGATGTTCTGCAGAACCTGGTTTTCCTGGAGCATCTCCCGGCTCACGTTGAGGGGAAGATCTTCGGAGTCGATGACGCCCTGGATGAAGCGCAGGTAGGTGGGCAGCAGCTCCTTTTCGTCGTCGGTGATGAACACCCGCTTCACGTACAGCTTGACCCCGGGTTTGTAGTTGACGAAGAACAGGTCGAAGGGTGCCTTCCTG
>JAFGQJ010000244.1 GCA_016935715.1 Spirochaetales bacterium | reverse complement strand
GGGACCCGTGATCAGAGCGATCCTCTCGTGCCCCTCTTCCATCAAAATTTCTGCGGCCATTCGTATGGCCTTGCGGTTGTCCACGGAGACCGAATCGTGCTTCTCCCACTCGCCCTCGGGTCTGTCGACGACCACGAAGGGTATCCCGGAGTCCTGGAGAATCGCCGGGAAAGGGCTTCCGGCTATCGGGCGGATCACGAAACCATCCACTCTCTGGGAAAACAGGTCGCGGACGCAGTCCTCCTGCAGAGAGTCGCTGCGGGCCGCATTTCTGAGAATGATGTTGTATTTTTCGTTCTGCGTAATTTCCAGAATTCCCCTCAGGGTCTCCGGAAAGTAGTTGTTGGTCATGTCGGGGAAGATCACGCCGATCGACATGGTCCTCCGTCGCTTCAGGCTGCTCGCCACCCTGTCCGGTGAATAGGAAAGACGCTTGACCGTTCTCAGAATCTTCTGTCTCGTTTTCGCCGACACGGATCTCGGGCCGTTGTTGAGCACGTACGATACCGTGGAAATCGAGGTTCCTGCTTCCCGCGCAATGTCGACAATGGTCGTTTTGCTTTTTCCCACTTGATCCAGCCATCGGGTCGTCGAAACGTTTCGACGACCCGTTCCATTCTTGCATCAACAACTCGAAAAGTCAACTCTTTTTTTCACGACCAAGGCACCGGTTTCACCGCTTCAGGCATACCCGCCCGGATTCGTTTCCTTGACACCTGCACATGACCGACATACCATCGAGCATTGGCACGAACCCGCGCCGGAAAGGAAGGTTCAGATTGGCCAGAGGCGAAAACCCGGAGCTACCCGTACTCCTGGTCGACGACGAACCGGCCGTGCTTTCCGGCATGGCGAAGATCCTGAAATCCTCCGGTATCGACAACCTGCACGCCTGCAGCGATTCCCGGGAGGTCCTCACCTACCTGAACGGTCAGGAGGTCGAGGTTATCCTGCTGGACATCGCCATGCCCCATGTAACCGGCGATGTTCTGCTGAAAAAAATTCACGAGCTCTATCCCCACATCCCGGTCATCATCGTCACCGCTTCGGAAGAAGTCGACATGGCGGTGGGGTGCATGAAGCAGGGAGCCTTCGACTACATGGTCAAGGCGGTGGAGCCGAACCGGCTCACCAGCGGGGTTCAGCGGGCCATCGAGATGCGACGCCTGGCCCGGCGCTACAACGCGCTGAGGGAGGGCATGCTGGCCGAGAAGCTCAGCCACCCGGAGCACTTCCGTTCCATCCTCACCCGCAACCCCCGCATGCAGGCGATCTTCCGATTCATCGAATCCATCGCCCCGACCT
The DNA here is from genome assembly GCA_016935715.1 of Spirochaetales bacterium. Taxonomy (GTDB): domain Bacteria; phylum Spirochaetota; class Spirochaetia; order SZUA-6; family DRHE01; genus JAFGQJ01. The sequence continues at coordinate 8,195 of JAFGQJ010000244.1, read as the reverse complement.
CGGAAACGGTGCTGATCACCGGGGAAACAGGGACGGGCAAAGAGCTGTTCGCCGAGTCCATCCACGCGGCCAGCGGCCGGCGGGGCTCCCTGGTCAAGGTCAACTCCGCCGGCCTGGACGACAGTGTCTTCGCCGACACCCTCTTCGGCCACAGCAGGGGTGCCTATACGGGAGCGGACAGCGACCGCAAGGGTCTGATCCAGCAGGCGAACACCGGCACCCTGTTTCTCGACGAGATAGGCGACCTGTCCGGGGCCAGCCAGATCAAGCTGCTGCGGCTGCTGGAATCACGGGAGTACTACCCGCTCGGCTCCGACCTTCCGCGCTCCACCACGGCCCGCTTCCTCATCGCCACCCACCGGCAGCTGCCCGAGCTGGTCGCAGCCGGGCAGTTCCGCCGCGACCTGTACTACCGCCTCCAGACCTACGAGATCCGCATCCCGCCGCTTCGCGAGCGCAGGGACGACCTTGCCCTCCTGGTCGATCGTTTCCACACCCGGGCCTGCGAGCAGCTGGGAAAGAAGAAGCTGGCCGTGCCGCACGAGCTGCTCACCCTGCTGGAGACATACGATTTCCCCGGCAATGTGCGGGAGCTGCGCTCGATGGTGTTCAATGCGGTCAGCCGCCAGAAGGAGAAGATGCTGTCGCTGCAGCCCTTTCGGGAGGCAATGGGCTACCGCGGTGAGGAAGCGCGGCTGGATGCGGCCGAGGAGGAGCTGATCTTCCCGGAAAAACTACCCACGATGAAGACGATGACCGAGCGGCTGATCGAAGAAGCCCTGTCCCGGGCCAGGGGAAACCAGGCAATCGCCGCGGGTCTGCTCGGGATCACCCCCCAGGCGCTCAGCAAGCGGCTCAAACGGCGCAGCAGCGGCAGCCCGGAATCCGGCGGGGGCTGATCCGATGGGCAGTCCGGGCTGGCTCAGATTCAACGCCCTGTCGGTAGGCTCCCTGACCACGACCCTGCTCCTGGCCCTGATCACCGGCTACCTGCTGTCCCTGAAGAACAAGCGGCCGGACACCTGGTACCTGGCCGGTTACCTGGGCACGCTCCTCGTCCTGCTGGCCTCCTACACGGTCCGCTACTGCCTGTTCACCGACGCCGCCCGGTACACGGGGCAGTTCTCCAACCTGATCGTGTTCGGCGTCGCCTGCCTCGTCCAGTTCGCCTACCGGTACGGCGCCAACCGGCATCCCAGGGAGTCCCGCATCGTCCTGGTCGTTTCCCTGGCCGCGGCCCTGGTCGTCTGGGGCTCCCTTTTCTTCGACACGAATGTGTCGATGGCCTACGACTTCAAGGCCCAGTACTTCACCTTCGAGTACGGACCCAGGATCAGCTTCCTGACCCTGACCGGCTACCTGTGGGCCTTCCTGGTGCTGCTGCGCAAGGTGGTACGCTCCTCCGGAGCCGAGGGCAGACCGGGAGCGCCGGTATTCAGATCGATCTTCCACCCCGCCGGGCGGATCGCGCAGTCGAGCCTGAGCTTCGCGCTCCTGACCCTGGCCACCACGGTGATCGCCCTCACCTACATGCTGTTCCAGACCGGGGTGATATCCCGAAACCTGTATGCCCTGGTGTTCAACACGGGCTCGCTCCTGATCTGCCTGCTGATCTTCATCGTATACGTGAACAACGCCCCCCACCCCACCAGCTACGTGTACAAGCTGATCGGCATCCCCCTGGCCGTGATCATGGTGGCCTTCGGCATCACCTCCAGCGCCCTGATGCCCGTGGTGCACAGCGGGCTGGCCGATCATTACCGGCGGGAGATCGACCAGGTGCGAACCGCGATCAGCAATCGGGACTGGGCCGGCCTGTCCCCGAGCGTGGCCTACATCCTCTCCACGGCCGGCTACCCGCCGGAGGTCGAGTATGCGGGCAGGCCCTTCACCGGGCCGGAGATCCTGAGACTGGCCGAGGCTGAGGGAGCGGAAGGGCTGATACCGCATCGACGCGGTCTGATCCCCCGTTTCCTGTACCTCGATCTCGATGACACGGCCAGCTTCTACCTGTACTACACCCTCGAGCAGGGACCGGAGCGCTACCGCGTCGGGCTGCTGTACCGGGATTACCGCCTGTGGATCCACCGCTTCTGCTCGAAACTGGCCCTGGTTGCGGTGGGCACGTACATACTGGTCGTGCTCGGCTTCCCCCTGGCTTTTCGCCGGGGCCTCCTGAAACCGCTCGTGAGCCTGCACGAGGCGGTCCGGCAGGTCTCTTCGGGCAACTACCGCATGTACGTACCTGTTCCGTCGGAGGACGAAGTCGGTCAGCTGGCCCGGGGCTACAACCAGATGGTCTCCTACCTCAGAGCGGCGGAGGGGAATTTCAAAGCCCTGGCCGAGAATTCGGGAGATGCGATCCTGATCCTGTCCAGGGAGGGACGGATCCTGTTCGCCAACCAGCGTTCCAGAGAGATCTCGGGCTACGGGGCGGTGCAGCTGCGGCAGATGCACTTTCGCGACGTGGTCCACCCCGCCGAGCTGGAGCTGCTCACGCACCGCTTCCACGGGAGAATCGCCGGCCGGGAGGTGCCCAGGTGCTACGAGACCCGCATCGTGTGCAGGGATGGAAGGGTGATCCCCGTGGAGCTCACCGGCGCCCGTACGACCTGGCACAAGGAAGCGGCCGACGTGGTGATCATCCGGGATATCTCGGAGCGCAGGGAGGCGGAGCAGCGGCTGCAGTCACAGCAGCAGCAGCTGCTGCGCTCCGACAAGCTGGCTTCCCTCGGAGCCCTGGTGGCGGGGGTGGCCCATGAAGTGAGCAATCCGAACCAGGTCATCGGGATGAACGCCCGCTTCCTGCTCGACGGCCTGCCTCGACTGTTCGTCCTGGCGGAATCCCCGGAGCAGGCCGCCGAGTCGATACGCTTATCCGGAATGAGCTACGGGGAGTTCAAGGAGGGCGCCCTGTCCGCGCTTGCCGACATCGAGGCCAGCACGGCCAGGATCGACCACATCGTTTCCGAGCTGAAGAGGTTCGTGCGGGGGGGCGCAGGGGGCGGGCGGGAGCCGACGGACGTGAACCAGGTGATCCGCACTGTCGCCGATCTGTCCCGCCACCTGATCGCCAGGAGCACCGATCGCTTCTCCCTGGAGCTGGGTCCCGATCTGCCCCTGATCTCCGCCGACCGCATCGGGCTGGAACAGGTGGTTCTCAATCTCCTGCAGAACGCCTGCCAGGCTCTGCCGGGCCGGGACCGGGCAATCAGGATCTCCACCGCTTTCGAGCCGGATCCGGGAACGATTTCCATCGAGGTGGCGGATCAGGGTGCGGGCATCGGCCCGGACGCCCTGGAAAAGGTTACGGATCCCTTCTTCACCACCAGGGGCGATCAGGGCGGCACCGGGCTGGGCCTGTCGGTGTCTCAGCGCATCATCCGTGAGCACGGAGGCTCCATGCGCTTCCGCTCCACCGTGGGAGCCGGCACGGCGGTCACGGTGAGCCTGCCCGTTTCAGGACAGATCTAGAACCTCTACTCGGGCAGCACGAGGGGGCAGATGTTCATCTGCTCCAGACGCTGCCTGTCCGCCTCCACCGCCTGCCGGTGCGTGACGATCGTCGTGGCTCCGCCGTCGAAGGCGGCGAGCAGCCTCCGGGCGGCCTCTCTGAGCTGCCCCGGCGTGCATTCGATCAGCGCGTCGCGTCGGAGCTGGCGCTCGGCATCCGTGACTCCGAGGATGTCCCGCTTCAGGGCGACGAATCCCTTCTCACCCGGTGCCATCGGCCTTTCCTCCTTCCCGGCGGCGCCGAGCACGATCTTCTCGAACGTGTCCGCGTCCGGGTCGAAAGCGGCGGCGTAGCGGAGAGCCTCCCGGAAGGCATCCAGCGTGGTCACCGTGCCGGGATCCCTGTAGGAGGAGAAGACGAACAGTCCCTCCAGGCCGTTGGCCGAGGCTCCGGCGCCGTAGGCGCCCCCCTTCATGCGCACCTGTTCCCAGAGGAATCCCGTGTTCAGGAAGTGGGCCAGCACGGCCTCGTGGGCACTTTCACTGCTCCCGAACAGGCTCGCCGGCAGCGCGCGGGCCACGAAGCTCACGTTCATCGATCCGATCAGGGCCTCCGCGCTCGAGGCGGGCGGAGGCCCCTCGGGGCAGACGCCGGGGATGTGAGGCCGGTCCCGCTGCTCCGCCTCGTGCCGTCCCAGGCGGGCGACCAGATCCCCCGCAGCGGTGAGCGTCCTGTCGACGGCACCCTGCTCGCAGGTCAGGTTCAGGCTGAGCCGAGACGGATCGAGCAGCTGCGCTCTGAGCGCCTCCAGGGAGGATGCCAGCTCCCGGAGCCTGCCCTCTTCGCGGCCGACCGGCCCGCTGAGGGCGTCCATCCAGACGTACTGGGTAATGCCCTTCCATTTCTCTTCCACCTCCGCCGCGCCCGAGATGCGGGCGGAGGCCCGCAGCGCCGCATAATGACTGCCGGCAGGTACCAGCGAGGCCTTGAGATCGTTGCGCATTTCCAGGACGATGGTCTTCAGGCGTTCGAAGTCCCGGAAATTCGCCCGCAGCAGGAGATCCCGTACCAGCTGCACCGCCTGCTCGATGTTGGCCTCGAGCATCTTCACGCGGAAGATCAAACGCCTCTGCACGGCCCGGTCCGGAGCCGCGGAGGTGTCGGCGCTGAGTGAGGCGCCGAATCCACCGGTGTACAGGGAGAGGCGCTGCGCCATATCGTAGTACGGGACCTCCGGCAGGCCGCTCCCGCGTACCGCCCGGCTGAAGAGGGGAAGCAGGTACTGCAGCCGCTCATCGGCCGCAGAGATGTCGAATGCCAGGTCCAGGTACACCACCCCGTTGGTAAACAGCTCGTGGACCAGCACGGGGGTGGGAAGCGTCGTGACGGGGCGTTCGCCGGGGATGATTTCCACCTCCCTGCGCAGATCCTCGAGATGAAGCGCGGGTATCCGGGAGATGACCTCGGGGCTGTCCGGCTTTTCCTGGAAGATCCTGAGGCGCTGGAGATCCTCCTGCAGGCGCTTCAGCCCCTCCGGGCCCAGCTTCACCCGGATGCGCTCCAGCTCCTGGCGCTCCTCCTCCTGTTCCCGCTTCTGCTGGTCCGGGTCAGGCCGGACAACGACCGTGCTCCGATGGGGGTTGTCGAGGAGAAACTCGCGGATCAGGCCCTCGAAATACCCTCCCCCGGCAGACGCAGCGCGCAGAGCGTCCATGGGCCGGCGAAACTCGAGGGTCGAATGGGGGTCGCTCCCGTGCAGCCAGCCGCGCAGCGCCCGGCGCATCAGCGTCAGGGAGTACGGGCGCCCCCCTCTCTGGATCTCGGAGTTGCGGAACTCCACCCGGTGCAGCGCTGCCTCCACGCTGCGCTGCGCCACCGCCCCGTCGGCCAGCTCCTCCAGGGTCGAAAGGACCAGCTTTTCGAAATCCTCCGCCGCCTGGGTGCCCCGAAGTCCAACGGTGAACACCAGCTCATTGATCTCGGTCTCCAGTCCCGTTGCCGGCGACAGGTCATCCCCCAGCTTCGATTCCAGCAGGGCCCTGCTCAGGGCGGCGCCCTCGTTGCCCACCAGGATCTCCGACAGCACCTCGAAGGACAGCAGCCCGAGAGGGTCGGTCACGGGGGCCGTCAGCCAGTTCATCGTGACCGTTGATTTCCCCGCCTCCGCCGGATAGGTTTTCTCCATCCTGCACGGCCGTCTCCAGCGGGGCTGCGGCGCCACGGCGGAGCGAATCTCCGCCGGGCCGAAGGAATCCAGGAAGTTGCGCTCCAGAAACCGAAGAGTCACGGGGGTGGGGATGTTCCCGTACAGAAATATCCGGCAGTTGCCCGGATGATAGTACAGCCGGTGGAATTCCTCCAGCCGGTCGAGGGTGAGAGCGGCGATCGCCCTGGGATCGCCTCCCGACTCGAAACCGTACGGTGAATCCGGAAAGAGACTGCGCAGGGAGGTATCGGACACGACGGACTCGGCGCTGGAGAACACACCTTTCATCTCGTTGAACACGACCCCGGAGCGCTTCAAGGAGCCGGCGGGCTGCTGCGGGCGCTCCGGTTCCAGGTGGTGCGCCTCCTGCATGAACACCTCCTTCTCCAGCAGCGGGAAGAAAACCGCGTCCCCGGCAACCAGCATCAGATTGAAAAAATCGTTCTCCACCATGCTGCTGGCCGGGTAAACGGTCTTGTCGGGAAAGGTGAAGGCGTTGAGAAAGGTCTGGAGGCTGCTCTTCAACAGCACCAGGAAGGGATCCTTCAGCGGAAAGCGCCTGGAACCGCAGAGCACCGCATGCTCCAGGATGTGAGCCGCTCCGCTGTCGTCGCTCGGGGGCGTACGGAAGGCGAAGGCGAACAGGTTCTCGGGATCCTCGTTATGCAGATGGAACACCTCACAGCCGGTGTTCAGATGCCTGTAGTGCAGAGCCCGGCAGCCGTACTCCCCCATCTCCATGCCGGCGAGCAGCTGGAAACCCCCGGCGCGATCAGTGGAGGACAAACCGGCAGAGTTCAATTTTTCTCCTTCCCTGTGACTTCACATACGGACTCCAACAGAATATAGTCATTCACGATACCGCAGTCCATTGTGAGCGTTACCCGAAGAGGATCCGTGTATGGCGCCTGATCTGTCGATGCTGACCCGGCGGGCAAAATCGATTCAACTCATCAGAGACTTTTTTCACAGCAGGGGGTACCTGGAGGTGGACACGGCCCTGCTCTGCCCCTCCCTCATACCGGAGGGCGCCCTGGAGGTGTTCCAAACCCGGTACCGTCCCCGCCACGGCGCGGATCGGGACCTGTATCTCATCCCCTCTCCCGAGCTGTGGATGAAGCGCCTGATCGCCCGGGGCAGCGGCAGCATCTTCCAGATCTGCAAATCCTTCCGCAACAGCGAACCGGCCACGGATATTCACAGCCCGGAGTTCACCATGCTGGAGTGGTACACCGTGGGGGCGGACTACATGCAGTCCATCGAGATCATCGAGAAGCTGTTCGCCCACCTTTTCGCCGGGCTGGGCCTGGGACCCCTCGCCGGAACCGGCCCCCGGCGGGTGGATTGCTCTCAGCCGTTCCTGCGCCTGTCCATGCTGGAGGCATTCCGGCAGCACTCGGGGCTGGACCTGCGGCTGCTTGCCGAAGGAGGCCGCGGAGGACTGGGACGGGCGGCCCGGGATCTCGGGATTCCGGTTTCCCCGGAGGACCGGGCGGAGGACCTGTTCCACAAGATCTTCCTGAGCGCCGTGGAGCCGAATCTGCCCTCCTCCCGGGCTTTGATCCTCTACGATTACCCGTCTCTCGTTCCGACCCTGGCGCGCCGCAAGAGCTCCACGCCCTGGGCCGAGCGGTGGGAGCTGTATCTCGCAGCGGTGGAGGTGGCCAACTGCTACTCCGAGGAAACGGATCCGGTGGCTTACGAGGATTTCTACCACGAACAGGAGACGGCAAAACGGCGGGCCATCGTGGCGCATCCCTGCGACCGGCAGCTGGTGCAGCTCATCCGGGAGAGGGGTTTTCCCGATTGCTCGGGAGTGGCCCTGGGCCTGGAGCGCCTGCTGCTGTTTCTCCTGGGCGGGGACTCGATCCGCGATCTCCTGCCCTACGGAGCCTATGATCCGGGCGGAGGACTTGAAACAGTGAACCGAAGCAATTAGGATAGGAAAAATCTATGATACGTGCAGGTGCTATTTCAAAAGGGACGTTCCTTCTCATAAAAGATGAACCTTACGTGGTCACGGAGAGGGAGTTCGTCAATCCGGGAAAGGGTTCGGCCTTCGTGCGGCTGAAGCTGAAGAGCCTGATCACCGGCCAGGTTCTGAAACAGGTCAACAAGAGTCAGGAAAACCTCGAGGACATCAACGTCGAAAGCCGGGATGTGCAGTTCCTCTACGCCGACGGTGAGCAGTTCCACTTCATGGACCTCGAGTCCTACGAGCAGTTCACCATGCCCATCGAGGGGCACGAGGACAAGAAGTATTTCATCCTGGAAGGAGAAACGGTTCAGCTGTCCTTCTGGGATGAGAAGCCCATCGATATTCTGCTGCCCTACAAGGTCGTTCTGACCGTGGTCGAAGCCCGCGAGGGTTTGAAGGGGGACACGGTGTCGGGTGCCACCAAGCCGGTTACGGTCGAAACGGGTCTGGTGGTCAAGGTACCGTTGTTCATCAAAGAGGGTGACAGGATCCTGGTCAATTCGGACACCCGGGAGTACGTGGAGCGGGTCAACCTGTAGGTCCTACTCCCACCAGAG
>JAFGQJ010000243.1 GCA_016935715.1 Spirochaetales bacterium | reverse complement strand
CCATGAGTAATGCTGTTGAACCGAGCAGCGAGAAGCTGAAAGCCCTGGAAGCGGCCAGAATGCAGATCGAGAAGCAGTTCGGCAAGGGCTCGATCATGAAACTCGGCGAGGGTGTCGCACAGGCTCAAATTCCCACCATTTCCACGGGCTCCATCCTTCTGGATGCGGCTCTCGGAGTAGGGGGGTATCCTCGGGGACGCATCGTGGAAATATACGGGCCGGAGGCCTCGGGAAAAACGACCCTCGCTCTGCATGCCATCGCCGAGGCGCAGAAGAAGGGTGGCATCGCCGCGTTCATCGACGCGGAGCACGCCCTGGATCCGCAGTACGCCCGCGCCCTGGGAGTGAACACGGATGAGCTGTGGGTCAGCCAGCCGGACAACGGCGAGCAGGCGCTGGAGATCGTCGAGTCCCTGATCCGCTCCGGCGCGGTCGACATCATCGTGGTCGACTCGGTAGCCGCCCTCACACCCCGGGCTGAGATCGAAGGAGATATGGGGGACTCCCATATGGGGCTCCAGGCGCGGTTGATGAGCCAGGCTCTGCGAAAATTGACCGCGATCATATCCAAGTCCAAGACATGTCTCGTCTTCATCAACCAGATCCGGATGAAAATCGGGGTCATGTTCGGAAATCCCGAGACCACCACCGGAGGCAATGCCCTCAAATTCTACACCTCGATTCGCCTGGAAGTCCGCAAGATCGAAACGATCTCCGAAGGCACGGATCAGGCCATCGGAAACAAGGTTCGGGTGAAGGTGGTGAAGAACAAGGTAGCGCCCCCCTTCAAGCGGGTCGAACTGGAGATCATCTTCGGTCACGGGATTTCCGCCTCCGGAAGCCTGCTGGACGCGGCGGTGGCCAACAGCATCATCGCCAAGAGCGGCAGCTGGTATTCCTTTGGGGAGGAGCGCATAGGCCAGGGCCGGGAGAACGTGAAAGGATTTCTCGAGAGCAATCCCGACCTGTACCAGCAGATCGAGAAGAGTGTCCGCAGTCTGCTGTTCCCCTCACCGGAGCAGAAGCAGGCCCAGCAGCAGGCCAGTGAGCAGAAGCAGGCCGAACAGCAGGCTGGAGAGCGGCAGAAAGCTTCTGCAGAGAAAAGCACGGCGGATAAATAGGTCTTGAGCGAAGAACTGGTATTCCTCTCCCTGGGAAGCAACCTGGGCAGGCGCAAACAGAACCTGCTCGCGGCTGTGGAAGCGCTGAAGTGCTGTCTAGACGATATTCGCTGTTCCTCGATCTACGAAACCCGTCCGATGTACTACCTGGAACAGCCGCAGTTCCTGAACATGGCAGTGAGCGGGCTGTGCAACCTCGAGCCGGTGCAGCTTCTGCGGCGGATCCTGGGCATCGAGTTTCGCCTGGGACGAGATCGAAACGACTACATCCCCAACGGCCCGCGCGTCATCGACATCGATATCCTGCTTTTCGGGCGCAGGATCGTCAAACGGGAAAACCTGAGGATCCCGCATCCACGGATCAGAGAGAGGCAGTTCGTGTTGATCCCGATGCTGGAACTGCAGCCGGACCTGGTGGATCCGGAGACCGGTACACCGCTGTCGGAGAGCCTGCGGGGCCTGGAAGATCAGGGCGTTTACATCTTCAAAGCTTGAGCATATACTCTTGAAAACTTCGGAAATCCATGGCAGACAACCCCCGTACTGAAAAATACGAGTTCAAACTAGAAAGTTTCGAAGGACCGCTGGATCTGTTGCTGTTTCTGATAAAAAAATCAGAGGTCAATATATACGACATTCCCATTGCCACGATTACCGAGCAGTACCTGGAGTATCTTCAGTACGCCACCAGGATAGATCTGGAAAACATCACCGAATTCTATCTGATGGCGGCCACGCTTCTATACATCAAGTCCCGGATGCTCCTGCCGGTGGAGTTTTCCCTCATCGACGAGCTGGAAGATCCCAGAGTCGAGCTGGTGGAAAAACTCATCGAGTACCAGAAGTACAAGAAGCTGAGCGAGCTGATAGAGGCGAAGGAGGAGGAAGCGGAGTGGTCGCTGGAACGCAAGAGCGCCCAGCCCATCCTGCCCTTCACAGATCAAGATCTTTGGGAGCAGATCACGGTCTGGGATCTCCTGAAAACCTTCTCCTCCATCCTCTCCACGTTCCCCTCAGAGCGCATCGTCGATATGTACGAGGAGGTGACGGTCAATGAAAAGATCACCCTGGTCTACGAGCTTCTCGATTCCGCGGGAGAGTTCATGTTTACCGATCTGGTGATCAAGAAAAGCTCGATCATGGAGGTGATTTGTGCGTTTCTGGCCGTCCTGGAGCTGGTGAAATCCGCCGTGATCGTGGTATTTCAGAACAAAGCGTTCGGGGACATCCTGGTGAAGGGCAGGGAATCGAGGGAGCACGATGAGCCTTGAACAATCAGCGGCTTTGGTAGAGGCGGTGTTGTTCCTGGAGAACGAACCGGTGGACCCGGCAGCCCTCGAGCGGATCACCGGATTGAACCGCCGGCAGGTGCGGGAAGCGATCGGGGAGCTGCGCCGCCGGTACGCCGATGAGGTGCACGGTCTGGAAATCGTGGAGCTGGGAGGGGGCTACACGTTCGCGGTAAAACCGCAGCTCTGGGAGACGCTCAAACCCCGCTACGGCAGGCGCAGCGAAGGAAAACTTTCCCGTGCGGCCCTGGAGACGCTGTCCATCATCGCCTACTCTCAACCGGTAACCCGGCAGGAGATCGAGAGCATCCGCGGAGTTTCTGCGGACGGGATGATAAGACTGCTGGCGAGCAAGAACCTCATCCGGGAGGTGGGCAAGAAGCAGGTTCCGGGCCGCCCGGTTCAATACGGAACCACGAAAGAATTCCTGAAAACTTTCCGATTGGCCAGCATTGCGGATCTGCCGAAGCTGGACGAGCTGGATGAAGAGAAATTCAGTGGGTGAGCAGATCCGACTTCAGGTGTACATGGCGCGCTGCGGAATCGGCTCGCGAAGGCACTGCGAGCAGT
>JAFGQJ010000242.1 GCA_016935715.1 Spirochaetales bacterium | reverse complement strand
TTAAGCCACCTTCCGCCTGATGTTCCTCGACTCTTCGGCATTCACTCCGCCGTCGAGTATCTCCCGTATCCTATATGTACCATACTGACGGGCATTCAGAAACCCGCTCCAGGCGATTTCCGCCAGCCGGCCGCTGTCCAGCAGGTCGAACAGCCACTGGTCCGCGTAGTCGGGATCCTCCTGGGGGACTGCTGCTCCGATCTCCAGCATCCATTTCCGGTTGAACAGCTCCTGCGATCCTATGGGCGGGCAGGTGACGATCGGGATACCCAGGCCGCAGTAGAAGCACAGCTCACTCGGTTTCGTCCAGAGTACATCGGTTTCATGCAGGATCTCGGAGAATTTCCGGAAGTACTCCGGCTTGCCGGACCCGAATATCACTCTGAGATTCCCACTGCCGGGCACCAGCTCTTCCTTGCAGCGCTGGAAGCGGGATTCAACCTCTTCCCGCACTCCCGCCACCAGATTGAGACGCACCGTTCCCTTCTGCAGCCGGTCCCTCAGGCTCCGGGCGATCCTGCAGCCGATCTCGGCCTGTGCGCCGGCTCCGCCGACGGCGAACGTGACGGTGATGGGCCGCTTGTTTCCGGCCCGCAACTTTCCCCCGCCCAGCATGCCGGCTGCATCTCTGCCGTGCTGCCTCCGGAAGCGGCCTCCCGGATCCAGCCGGTTCAACCTCCCTGCAAGATCCGCTTTGAGAACCTCCAGGTTCGGCCCGCCCAGCAGCTCCACGGGCAGGGGGAAGCCGGTCAGGGATATCCGCTGCTCCGGCACACCGTAGCTGCGGAGGCGCAGCACGGTTCGCTCGCAGGGCACCAGGTAGTGGATCCTGCTCTCGCCCGGATCGCGTGCAACCCAGGCCCTGGCGACTTCGGCGTCACAGATGATGCAGTACACCGGATCGTGGCCGGCTCTGTCGGCGGCGATCGCCGGCGCCAGGTAGGAGGTAATCAGAGGAAGCGGCTTTCTCCGTATCATCCGAAGCATGCCCTCACACAATCCCCTGTCGATCAGGCGGTCTAGCATCTTCACCTGCAGATCCGGGGCGGAGAGGTCTCTCACCGGATAGTAGGGGGGGATGCTCAGCAGCGAGTCCATCAGGGCGAACAGGGGGGTGCCGACAAGAGGGATCGATTTGCACCGGGAGATCGTCTCGTAGGCAGCCCGCACCGTGCTCCAGAGACGGGTGTCTTCGGAAAAACCGGTCTGTTCGCTTCCGACGGGGATTATCCCGCCTTCGGCCACCGAGGCCAGCGGATAGGTGGCTCGCTGGTGACCCAATCCCATGTCTACGGTCACAACCCAGGCTTTCATAGCATCATCACCTCGTCAATGCAAAATTTTTATTATTCGCTGCCTGCTGCGCGGTCCCGCTGCGGCGGAGGATCCGCGGCATCCGGCAAACCTGTCGATCAGGCTCAGGTACCGCTGCTTCACCTCCCGCACCGCCTCCGTCCAGCTGGTGCACAGGGTCCTGCGGGCTCCCTCCCCCGCCCTGGCAAGATCATCACGATGGTCCAGCAGCTCCGCGAGTTTTGCCGCATAGGAGCGAACCGATCTCTCGGTTACGAATCCGTTCACTCCGTCTACGATCTGTTCGGCCGCAGCCGACGCCTCGAGCACGACCGTGGGCACTCCGAAGGCCGCAGCCTCCTTTACCACCAGCCCGCAGGTATCGTACAGGGAGGGAAACAAAAAACAATCGGCCCGGGCATAGCAGGCTGAAAGGGCATCTCTGTCACGCAGCAGTCCCACGAAGCTCGTCTGCTCCGCGAGACCCAGCCCGGCCGCCATCAGGCGCAGGGGTTTCGCAGCGTATCCGCCGCCGACGAAGGCCATCTTGAAGCGACGGCCCTGTCTGCGAAGCAGCGCCAGGGATTGCAGCAGGAAGGCCAGGTTCTTCTCCCAGGCCTGCTCCCCCACGTAGAGAAAAACAAGCTCCCCCCGGTCCACCCGCAGCAGGTCTCCTCCCCGTCTGCGCAGACCGGATCGATCCCCGGGTGCTTCGAAATCGATCCCGTGCCGGACTATCTCCGCGGCTCCCCGGTAGCCGTAGTCTCTCAGGCACTGCAGCGCGGCCCGCGTGGGCACCCAGACCTCGTCCACGGATGCATAGAAGGAGACGATCTGCTGCACCTCCCGCTCCACCAGGTGCGTCCAGGGAAGCGCGTTGCGGAGCTTGTCCCTGTACTTCGAATGAAAGGTGGCAATGATCGGGATCCCCCTCCGCCTTGCCAGCCGCAGGGCGTAGCTGCCGGCGAAAAACGGCGTATGGGCGTGCAGCAGATCGAAGCGCTGCGAGCGCAGAGCTCTGTGCAGGGGGATGTCGAGCTGGGGCAGGCCCAGTCTGTAGGGGGGCCGCCCGACCAGCGGGAGGGATAGGAACCTGTAGGTTCCCGGCAGGGGCGGATCCGAATAACCGGGAACGGCGGGAACCACCGCACAGGAGGGGCCCAGAGTGCGATTCAATTCCGAGAGGTAGTTGCTGATCGTCAACGACACACCGTCCACGATGGGGAGATAGGAATCGCTGAACTGCCCGGTGATTATCCGCATGGCCGATCTCTTCCTTCCGGATACTCAGCAGCAATTCTCGTGCCATCAAAGTTGATGTTGTATTTTGTTATCCAGCAGGCAAATACCCGGCAGGCTGGTTCGAAGCTCTTCCATCGGTCCTGCCACGGCCCGCAACCGTGGTTGCGGTGCGGCAACCCCGGTTCATTTCTTGATTGCCGGAGACCGATCGCCTACAATGATAGACGAACGTGCCGGGAGCAGAGTCAGCGACGGCTACAGGATGGAGAGCATAACCAAGCCCGCGACTCCGGCAGGGAGGACAATATCACTATCCTACCTACCTGGCTGAATCTCGATGCTTTCTCCGTGATGCGATTGTCGAGTTTCGTCGTCTCCCTGTTCATTGCCGTCTTCCTGTTCCGGCTGAAGAGCAGATCCGTGCCCACTGTTCTCCTGGCGTGGGCGTTTGCCTCGGCGGCCCTGATCAACCTTTCCCTGTTCCTCGAGTTTGCCGGCCCCTGCTACTGGCAGCCCATCACC
>JAFGQJ010000040.1 GCA_016935715.1 Spirochaetales bacterium | reverse complement strand
GGGCAGGGTGAACGTCCCTCTGTTCATAGAGAAGTTGAAAGCCTCGGGCTACGACGGGCCTGTCACGATCGAACGCGAAATCACCGGGCCGCAGCAGAAGGCCGACATCGTCAAGGCCAGGAAGCTGCTCGAGACGCTGATCTGAGGCGGCCCGACTCCATGGGGCTGCTCGAGCTGCGGTATATACGGAGGTGTGCATGGACTTCAGGGTCGGCATCATCGGCATCTTGAACCGGACCTTTCCCGGGAACCTGGACGCCGTCTACAGTCGATTCATCGAGGATGCGGCTTCTCTGGGTGAGGAGCTGGGTTTTGCCGTGGTTTCGGCAGGGAAAGCCCTGGACAATCTCGATGAGGTGAGGGTGGTTTTAGACAGGTTCCGGCGGGAGAGCATAGATTTCCTGCTCGTGCAGCTCTGTTCGATAGCGTCCGGTAAAATCATGGAGGTCATCGCCAAGGCGGGTTTCCCTCTGGGTATATGGGGCCTGCCCGAGCCGGCCGATGAGGGAGCCGTCCAGCTCAACTCCCTCTGCGGCTTGAACATGTTCTGCAGCATCATTCGAACCTACCTGAAAAACGAGCCGATCCGGTACAAATGGTTCTACGGGAGCAGGCAGGACAGGGAGTTCATCGACAGATTCAGGCTTACGATCAAGGCGCTGAAGCTCATCAAACAACTGAAAGGAATGAAAGCGGCCATCGTCGGCGGCATCGCCCCCGGCTTTCTCAATGTGTACGCGGACAGGAGAAAGCTGGAAGGCAGATTCGGCATACAGGTGGACGAGCTCGATTTCTCTGAATTGCGGGATGCGGTTGAACGAGCCGGAGTCGGTGATGCTGTCAAGAGGATTGCCGGGGAGATGGAAGCCGAGGTGGACGCCGTCTCAGCGGACGTGAAGGACAAACTGGAACAGAACGCGATCCTCTACGAGACCATCGATCGATTCGCACGGGATCGAGACTACCGGTGTCTGGCAATCAGCTGTTGGCCCCGCTTCAGAATGGAGCTCGGGGTGATGCCGTGCTCGGTGTACGGGCGGCTGACCGACCATGGGATCGTCGCCGCCTGCGAAGGGGATATCGAAGGCGCCTTGAGCATGTACATCCTGCGCGCACTGGCGGGAAGCAGTCCCATGATCGCGGATTTTACCCATACGAATCCGGAGAAGGGGGCGATTCAATACTGGCACTGTGGCAATGCCCCGGTCAGCTGCGGAAAAAAGGGCACGGTACAGCTCACCACCCACTTCAAGCCGGGATCGCGCATCACCTGCGGGGACGACGAGAAGGTGGGGACCGTATACGACATGGTGTTTGCAGCGGGACAGTACACCGTGTTCCGGCTGATGGATGACGGGACGAAGTGCCTGCTGATCAGCGGAGAGATGCTGGAGGATGAATTGGGGCCCGGCTTCGACGGAACGAGGGGCTGGCTGGGAAATCTGAGGTACGATCATCGTGAGCTCCCCTTCTGGGCGCTGGTACAGACGATCCTGACCCGGGGCATCCCTCACCACCACTGCCTGGTGAAAGGCGATCTCGTGGATGAGCTCAGGGAATGCATGAGCTGGCTCGGCGTGCAGATCATAGAGCCGATTGAATACACAAATACAATCTGCTAAAGATGTAGGCGAAGGGGTGCCGCGCAGGCTCGACGTCAGGGGCTGAATCGTGGAGCTGGCCGGCGATGCAGTCCGGGTCACCGTAGAGGGGATATGAGAAGGATCGGTAAAATTTTCGCCTTCAAAAAGCAGCGGATGATTTTTACGGTTCTGTTCGTCCTGTTGTTTCTCCTCTTCGTGCTCGCATCCCTGTTTTTTACCTACTATTCCCAGAAGCGAGTCGAGAAAAATACCATCAATTTCATGTCCCTGATCAATTATCAGATCGATCTGCAGATCAACAACGCCTTCAGGGTCATCGACCGGGTGCTGTTCGCAGGAACGCTGTACCGGGATTTCAGCAAGATCATGTCAGGCTACGGTGATCTGGATGATATCCAGTATTTCGACAGGTCGATCAAGATCTATGATTTCATCAAGCTCTCCAATTGGGTCAATCCGTATATACTTTCCCTCACCTTCATCGACAACTCGGGTGATTTTTTCAATGTAATGGGCGGGACGATGGATCACCAGGAGAATCTGTTCGGAAATATCGATCGACTGGAGAGATCCGGCAACAAGCTTCTGATGACGCCGATAGAAAAGAACAATTGGTTCTTCTCCGTCGAGAGGCAGATGTTCTCGGTATTCAGTATCCTCGATGACACGAACAGCGGCGAGAGATTCGGATATGCCTGTGTCGATATAGATTTCAAGGATTTCATCGAACGGATACTGAGCAAGCAGACTGGACAGCAGGGGAATTACTTCCTGATCTATGAGGACTCCAGGTTCATATACGGCGACGGGGAGGACGCGTTCGAGCTTTCCCAGATCACCAATGGAAGAGACATCAGTATCGAGCTTCCCGCGGGGCTCGGCGGAAAACTGGATCAGAGCGTGTATCGAGCCACCATCGACAACGACGAATACCTGTTCGTCATGCATTCGAACGAGCGCACCGGCTGGCTGCTGGTGCAGTACCTCAATATGAAGAATATAAAAACCTCCAACAGAGCCGTGGCCGGCCTGTATTTCACGGTGATCATCCTCCTGCTGCTGATCTCCATCTTTTTCATCTACATCCTCAACCAGTTGACCTTCCGGTCCGTCAAGGAACTGATCGTCGGCATGAAGAGGGTAGAAAAGGGGGAGATCTTCCCGATCGACAATCCCGGCAACGGCGACAATGAGATCGGCCAGCTGATCATCAGCTTCAACAACATGGCGAACAACCTCAGGGAAAGCATATACCGGCAGTACATCCTGAAAACCCAGCAGCAGCGGACTGAATTGAAGATACTTCAATCCCAGATCAATCCCCATTTTCTGGCGAACACGCTCAACCTGATACAGAGCATCGCCAGGGCGGAGAAAAACAAGATCATCCCGAAAATCACCAAGAATTTGATCCACATGTTCAGATACAGCATCGATGGAAGGACGGAGGTGCCCGTAAGCGAAGAGATCGATCACATCCAAAAATACATCGAGATACAGGAGCTGCGCTTCCCGGGAAGGTGCACCGTCGAATATGACGTCGGCCAGGGTGTTCTGAACCTGAAAATGATCAAATTCATACTCCAGCCGCTCGTAGAGAACTCGTATTATCACGGAATCGAGAGAACGAGCAGAAAGGGAAGAATCGCGGTGCGGGTCATGGAGGTCGAAAACGACAGGGTCTGCATCCTGGTGGAGGACAATGGGGTCGGGATCGAAGGAGAAAAGCTGGAAAGGATCAGGAAGGAGCTCGAAGTGCAGCGGGACAAGCTGAACATACTCGATGACCCGGAGGGGTTGGGCATCAGGAATGTCTGTTTGAGAATCAAGGATCACTACGGAGAAGACTACGGACTGGAGATTTTCAGCACGGTCGACAAGGGCACCACGATCAAAGTGATCATTCCCAGGCAGACCTTCTAGGCGGTTGGGGGTGGACCGGATCGCATGAAGGTAATGGTCATCGATGACGAATATTTCACCCGCAAGGATATCTGTACTTTGCTGAAGGAATTCGAGGACACGCTGGAGATATCCGATTTCGAAACGCCGCTGCCGGCTCTCGATTATCTGAAATCGAACCGGGTGGACATCATCATATCGGACATTCGCATGCCTGATATGGACGGTCTCGATTTTTTCGAAATAGTCGAACGGGAGTATCCCGGCATCTATCCCATGATCGTGAGCGGATTCGGTGATTTCGAGTACGCCCAGAGAGCCATCAAGTTCGGCGTGAAAGCATATGTTCTCAAGCCGGTTGATGAGCAGCTGTTTTTCGACGAGCTCGCCAAGGCTTTTTCGTTCGTGAGCAGCAAAGCCGCCAGCGAAAACAGGGAAAGATTGCTCGCCGAAAGAGAACGCTCCGCCGAGCGGGAGATCATAGAAGA
The DNA here is from genome assembly GCA_016935715.1 of Spirochaetales bacterium. GTDB lineage: Bacteria > Spirochaetota > Spirochaetia > SZUA-6 > DRHE01 > JAFGQJ01. The sequence goes on along the minus strand of JAFGQJ010000040.1, from coordinate 3,688 downwards.
CAGGCTCTACTATTTTCTGTTCGCAGGCGGCGACAAACCGGGGCGGTCGGAGGTCGAAGCTGAAATTATGTGGGCGAAGGCGACCCACTGCATCGGCATCGTCAAGACCGATGTCACGCTCTCCACCCCGATGCTGCAGGCCATTCGAGATTCCCTGGAATCCTGTTACGGGGATACCCGCTATTATCTGATCAACGGAAGAAACGGTCGGGAGCTCGTTCTGCTTCTGTACTGGGTGGGGGCTCTCCCGATGGAGGAAGATCTGTTGTACCTCAGGATCAGAAAGCTCATGAAACGCCTCATCCTGGAAGGGCAGCGCAGTTTCAACGCGAAGTACTACATCGCCGTGAGTGAAATACGAACAGGGCTGAAGGGTCTGGAAGAGAATCTCAGGCGGGCGGAGGATCTGATCACGATGCGCTTTTATGTCCACAGCAATTCGGTGCTCGATGCGAAATGCCGGGAAGCGCACGTGGCCCGCAGCGGATCGGATACGAATCAGAAAATGGTCCTTCTGGAAGATCTCCTCATGAAAGGATATTGGAGTACGGTGGCGGAGGAGCTGAATGAAATTTTCCGCCAGATCGGTGAGGGGAGTCTCGATTGCATCTATGACATTTTGAGAATCTGCAGGCTCTGCTACAATGTTCTGGTCAAGCGGATCTGGCGCAATGACTACCGCCTGAGCGAAGACGCCGAGAAGGTGAGGAACAGGCTCGCGAACATGAGCAATTATTTCGACGCCGGGCAGCTCAAAGGGGATATCTTGTACCTGCTCGATTCGGTGGCCCGGGCGGATACGATGAAAATAAGCAGGGACGACCTGGTTTCCGACCTGGAAAGCTACCTGAACAAGAACTACGATCTGGATATTTCTCTGAGCGAATTGGCGAGAAAACGATACAATGTGTCCGTCGAGCATCTCAATCGGAAATTCAAGAGTCGATTCGGGCAAAACCTTTCGGTGTATCTAAAGGAATTGAGGATCGGGAAAGCCTGCGATCTGCTCAAGGACGGTTCACTGACCATAACCGATATTGCCGGCATGGTGGGATACAACGACATATCCCACTTCATTCAGACATTCAAGAAATTACGGGGAGTGACGCCGGGGGAGTTCCGCAGGGCCGAAAGCCGGACGCCGGGCGGGGTATAGAGGAATCGAATCGCGGAGGGGCGGCATCCCCGCCTGAGCTCGAGGGAGTGTATGAGGGACCGGATCGTCGAGAAATTGGAGGTGCCCGTGGTCGGGCGCTACGACGTGATCGTCGCGGGCGGCGGCATCGCAGGCGTGGCCGCAGCGCTCGCCGCCCGCCGGGCCGGTATGCGGGTTTTGATCATCGAAAAGAGCGTGATGTTCGGGGGGCTCGCGACCCTCGGCCTGATAGCCCACTACCTGCCCCTGTGCGACGGGCACGGGCGCAAGGTCATCGGCGGGATCGCCGAGGAGCTGCTGAAGCTTTCGGTCAAGTACGGCTACGGCCGGGTGCCCGAAGCCTGGAGCAGCGGGACGGATCCCGGGGAGGGTGCGGAGCGCTACGCCGTGAAGTATTGCGGCCACACCTTCGCCCTGGCCCTGGATGAGCTGATCGAGGCGGAGGGGATCGACGTCGTTCTGGACACGGTGTTCTGCCGTCCCGTGATGCAACGGGGAAGGTGCCAGGCGCTGGTCGTCGAGAACAAATCGGGACGCGCCGCCTACCGGTCGGAAGTGGTGGTGGACGCGACCGGGGACGCGGACGTAATGGCCCGGGCCGGGGCCGGGATCGTCGAGGGGGAAAACCAGCTCTCCATCTGGTACTACGCGACCAGTCTGGAGCGGATGGCTGCGGGGGCCGGCAGCGGACGGCTGGAGGACGGCGTGGAGCTGGCGGTGCATGGCAAGGTAGTGGGCTCGGGCGGCGAGGAAAGCCCGGAAGCAGGCGAGACGGAGGTGTACCGCGGCATCGGCGCGGAGCAGGTCACTGCAATGGTCATGGCCGGCCGTCGGCTGCTGCGCTCACAGAGTCCCTACATGCGCGCCGATCGAAGCGCGTGCGTGCTGACCCTGCCGGGAATGCCCCAGTTTCGAAAAACCAGGAGGATCCGGGGAACGGATGAAATGAAGCCGGGCAGCGCCTTCGAGGCGCAGCCGAGCTCCGTCGGCTGCGTATGCGACTGGCGGGCCGCGGGGCCGGTGTTCGAAGTGCCCTACGGAAGCCTGATCGCACCGGGCATCGCCAACGTGCTGACTGCGGGGCGCTCGGTGGCCGCGGAAGGCGACATGTGGGAGCTGATGCGCGTCATCCCGCCGGCAGCCCTCACGGGGCAGGCGGCCGGCAGCGCCGCGGCGATCGCCGTCGAAAACAAGACGCCGGTTGACCGGGTGCCGATAACGGTGCTGCAGGAGCGTCTGGTTTCCGACGGCGTGATCGTTCACTGGGACCGATAGGATCCATCGGCAGCATCATTCGGGAAGCAATCTATTTCGCAGGAGAAAATTTTATGATCAACGTAGGCATTGTGGGCATCGGCTTCATGGGAATGATCCACTACCTGGCATACCGGCAGGTGAAGGAGACCCGCGTCAAGGCTGTCGTATCCCGCAGCCCGAAGAAGAGGGCCGGAGACTGGCGGGGCATAAAGGGCAATTTCGGTCCCGAGGGAACCATGATGGATCTGGGAGACGTCGATTGCTACGAATCCCTCGATCAGCTGCTCGATGATCCGCAGGTCGATCTGGTGGATGTCTGTCTTCCCGCGGTGCTGCACGCCGACGCATCGGTCAGGGCGATGCGGGCGGGCAAGCACGTCCTGTGCGAGAAGCCGATATCGATCTCGATTCGGGACGCCGAACGGATGGTGGAAACGGCGCAGGAGACCCAAAGGCTGCTGATGATAGCACAGGTCCTGCCCTTCTTCCCCGAATACGACTACGTCCGGCGTACAGCCGGCCAGGGAACGTACGGCCGGTTGTGGGGCGGCTCCTTCAAGCGGGTCATTGCAGATCCGATCCGGGTCAGCGAGTATTTCGATCCGTCGGTGGTCGGCGGACCTCTCATCGATCTGCACATTCACGACGCCCATTTCATCCGTCTGCTCTGCGGAATGCCCGAGAGGGTCTACAGCCGGGGTCGGATGAGAGGGGACGTCGTGGAGTTCGCAACGACTGATTTCCTCTTCGGGGGCGGGCACGCTCCCCTGATAACCGCTGCCGGCGGCGTCATTGGTCAGCAGGGCCGGCCTTTCAATCAAGCCTTCGAGCTCTATTTCGAGGACGCCACCGTTCTCTACGACTATTTTACCCTCGATGGCGGGGCGGGTCCGTCTCTGCCGCTGACGGTGCTCACCCGGGACGGGGGAATCCTCCGACCCGGGTCGAGCTCTGGGGGTCCTCTAGATGCCTTCGTCGCGGAGCTCGCCGAAGCGGCCGCCGCAGTCGAGAATGGCAGCCCTTCGCCGCTGCTGGATGGAAAGACGGCTCGGGATGCGCTCCTGTTGTGTTACAGGCAGACCGAGTCGGTACGGACCGGGCGGTTCGTCGAGGTCTGACGGAGGCGGATGAGGGGAACGGCATGAGCGAGCTGGCGATCAACGGAGGCACACCTGTTCGGACCACGGATTTCCCGGTCTGGCCCGTTTTCGATGAAAACGAGGCGCGGGCGGTAGCTCGGGTTTTGGAGTCGGGAAAATGGTGGCACAGCGGGTT
>JAFGQJ010000241.1 GCA_016935715.1 Spirochaetales bacterium | reverse complement strand
ATCCACCAATGAGGCATTTGCAAACAGCTCTGAGTACTATGTCCCTCATAAACACGTTCCTCCTCTTCGATGGACTGCAGCCGATCCGTGGTTTTGAGGCTCGGCTGTTTCCGAGGATAAACGGGGACGGGCACTGTTGTCAAGAACCATCTCTCGAGAGCTTTTTCGAGACGATCGTTCAGCCGTGCCTTCCCCGACTCGATATCGATTGGTATGATTTGAACTCAATTTTTTTCAATATGGATAAAGGAGACCTCACAATGCACAGCTCAGCGATTCATGCAGTTCTGCAGCTGCTGATCGGAGTACTTTCCCTAGCAGCCGCGCTGGTCGGCGCGATCCATCCGGCAATCTATGATGGGATCGTGAGTCCCCAAATTTTCCCCGCGGTGTTCACCCAGGATATCCTGGTGGTCGTGGCGGCCGTGGCGCTGCTTGTCCTGACAGCGATCAACGGTTCATCGGGCCTGCGGAGACGGATCGTGATCCTCGGGATCCTTGGTTTCCTGCTCTACGCCTACGGGATCTACGCGATCGAGCAGCTGTACAACTACCTCTACCCCGTTTATCTGGCGATTGTGGCTCTGAGCTTCTACGCTCTGGCATACATCCTGGGTTGCATATCGGCATCGGCCGAGAAGCGTATCGTGCTGCCGTCTTGGCTGAGGTACATCTCCTCGATGTTCGCGATTCTGATTGCCGTGATGTTCAACATCATCTGGTTCGCTCAGCTGATCCCGCTGTTGCGGGCAGGACGGCGGATCGAGTATACATTTTCCGTGTACATCATCGATCTCTGCTTCATCATGCCGGCTTTCGTGATCTGTGCGGTCATGGCAATGCGGGAAAAAGTGCTGGGTGAGATCGGGCTGCCCGGACTGTTCATTCTAGGGGTGGGCATCCTCGGTCCCCTGGCTCTGGCCGAAGCGCTGAAGCCCACCCTCTTCGATACGGCCAGGGATCCGGGCGAATTATGGCTGTATCTCGTGCTCTCGGGGCTGTTTCTGGTACTGGCTGTCCTCTATCTGGCGAAGCTGAAACCCAAGCACCGATAGGCGCTCAAAGCTACTCACTACCCAGGCTAAGAGCGGAACGCCTCGATGTAGCCGTCCGCGTAGATCTGCTTGTTCATCACCAGCTCGGCGGTGAGCAGGGCATTGACGAGCTCCTCGTCGGTCACGTCGCAGATCACCGCATCCAGCCCATTGGCCACCAGCATCACGGCGAAGGTGCGGTTGATCAGCCGCTTCTTCGTGGTACCGTTGGAGATGTTGGACAGCCCGCAGACGATGTGGGGCGGTGGATCGCTGAACAGCCTGAACTGTCCCGCCGCTCCCAGGATCTCCTGAGCCTGCTCCTGCATGTACTTCAGGGGCATGACGATGGGGTCCAGGAACAGCTGCTCCGGGCTGATACCGTACTCCATGGCTTTGGCCATGAGCTTGCCGGCGTTCTCCACCCGTTTGTCCGCCGTCTTGGGGCTTCCCTCCTCATCCATGACCAGCCCTATGATCGAGGCGCCGTGCTCAGCCACGATGGGGAATAGGGCATCCATCTTCTCATCCACCGCCGTTGTGGAGTTTATCAGGGGCGGTTTCTTGCACAGGGGCACCGCCTCTTTGAGCATCGCGGGCTTGTTGATGTCTATGGAGATCGGCAGCTCCGAGGCAGCCTGGACCTGTTCGATCATCCAGCAGAGGTCCTCCGGCTTGTTCGACACTGCCCCCAGATTCACGTCCAGGTAGGTGGCGCCGGCCTTTTCCTGTTTGACCGCCCATTCCTTCAGCACGTCGGCGTCTTTGTTCTGGACGGCCGCTTTGATTTCCTTGAAGCCGGTATTGATTCGTTCTCCGATGAAGATCATGACTCTCTCCTCCTATTCCTGTTATTTGGTAGATCCGTTGCGGCTGATCGAGCCGTATAGACCATCAATCTATGAAGAAAACTGCTCGATCGTGGCCTGGACGTTCCTGATGGCCTCCGGATGGGCCATGACCAGGATGTCCGCCCCCGCCTGCAGATACACCGAGGCGCAGGTGGCTTCCCACATCGGTCCGCGTTTTGAAAGCGCCCCCCAGCCGGGAAGCACGTCCTCATCCACCACCGCCTCCTTGATACGCCAGACCTCCCCGCCGACATCGCAGAGCTGCGGGCAGGCCATGAGCTTGTCCCCCTTCAGACCGGCAACACGGGCCCGTTCCAGGATCGTGTACACGTAATCGAAACCGTAGCCCAGGGCCGCCGTGGTCTGGAACATGACCACATCCTTGAGATCGAAGCCGGCATCCTGGAGCAGGATGTTGACCTGCTTGCCGATGTTGATATCCACGGGCGCCTCGGCGATGATCTTGTGCTTGTCGGACTTGCAGAGCGCGACAATGGTGCGATAGTTGGTTTCCTTGGCCGAACCGAGCAGGCAGTTTTCCCCCCTGGCGGCCTGGGAGCAGTCGGGAAGAACCAGGTTGTCCTTCTCGTCATCCCCGCAGCCCCAGAGAATCAGAGGAACGTCAACGGCCTTGAGCACCGCCTCGACCACCTTGGCGCATTCCTCCGGCGACTTGTCTTTACCCGCCGGAGTCGCACCGATTAGCTTGAGGTTGATCAGGTCGACCTTGTACTCCTGGACGCATTTCTGAGCCCACTCGGTGGGGGATTCGATCTCCTTGCCGATCGCCTGCTTCAATACATCAGGCCAATCCGGGGGCGTATCGGCCACAAAACCCGCAATCACGGGCTTGTGGGGAAGCTCCCCCTCGAAGGTGAGAAAGGGGAGGGTTGTCTGGCCCCCCACGGTCACCGTCTTGCCTCGCGTTCCCCCCTGCTCTTTGGTTGCACCGATGGTGACGGTGTTGATGGGGGCTGTCCACTTCTCGCTCACTTCAGGAATCTGCATCTTCTCCTCCAACTGTGTCGATGATGGTCTGAATGGTGTTCATGATAGGGGAACCGTTTAAATTTTTCAAAGGCTCGCCCTGAAAAATAACTTCTTCAAGATTTGGATCGTAGGGGATGTCGATCAGGTGGGGAATCCGCAGCGTCTCCAGGCGCCGCCTGAACACCTCCATCCTGTCCTCAGGGATCATGTTTGTCACGATGTACTTATGACCGATGCGATTATCCAGATCCTCGGTGATTGCCTGGATTTTCTCCGCCGAGCGCAGGGACAGGGGATTGTCGCTGATTACCACCAGCAGGGCGTCGACGTTTCGGGTCGTACGGCGGCTCAGGTGCTCCAGGCCGGCCTCGTTGTCCATCACGACCCACCTGTAGGAGGGCGTCAGATCGTCGGAGAACTTGCGGATCATGTTGTTGAGCGCGCAGTAACATCCCGAACCCTCTCCCCTGCCCATTGCGATCAGATCGAAACCGTCCGCCTCCGCGATGATCTGGTGCAGTCCCGCTTCCACGTAGCTCGCTTTGGTCATGCCGGCGGGCAACTTCTTCATGACATCGAGCACCTCCTCGCGCAGGTCTCCGATGGACTGCTCCGGCTGGAGCCCCAGAAGATCCCCCAAATTGCTGTCCGGGTCCGCATCTATGGCCAGAACCGGAACTCTATTCTGGAGAATCAGCTGGGTGATCAGCAGAGCGGCGATCGTGGTCTTCCCGGTTCCCCCTTTTCCGGCCACGGCTATAGTTCTAGGCAAGATCCCCGCTCCTCTGAAATAATTCGATATCCGTGTGGGGCAGAAACATCGCCTTCTGAAACTCCTCCACGTAGTCATTGGCGCCCATCAGATCGTAGTAGGTTGTGTCCTCCCGGATCTTCTCGATCTTGTACAGCGCTTCCTTGTAGAAGGCCACGATCTTGGCGCCCTTGATCGAGGCATTGCCCACGAACTCGAAGCGACTCCTCTCGATATCCGGAATTAGCCCAATGGCGATGGCGTGCTCGATGTCGATGTAGGAACCAAAGGCTCCGGCGATGTAGAAGCGCTGTAAATCTTGAAAGCGAAGGTCCAGGCGCCGCAGCAGGATCTTCATGGCCGCGAAGATCGCCGCCTTGGCGGTGATCACGTTCTCGATGTCTGTCTCGCTTATGTACACCGGGCGCCCGGTAGCGGTCTCCTTTTCCTCGGCGATGATGTAGCGCTTCAAGCCCTCGACGGTCTCCACCCGCGGTTTGTCCGCTTCCACGAAAACACCGGAGCGGTTGATCAGCCCCTGCTCGAGGAGCACCGCCACCGCGTCGATGATCCCGGATCCGCAGATGCCCTTGGGCCGCTTGTTGTCGATGGTTTGGTACTTGATCGCGCCTTTCTCCACGTACATCTTTTCCACGGCTCCCGCTTCGGCCCGCATGCCGCAGCCCACGCTGGCCCCCTCCAGCGCCGGCCCCGCGGAAGCCGAGGCGGAGACCAGCCATTCTTTGTTGCCGATCACCACCTCTCCGTTGGTACCGATGTCCAGAAGAAGGCTGAGCTCTTCCCGCTCGTTCATCCGCGTCGCCAGGATACCGGCGGTGATATCGCTGCCCACCCAGCCGCTTACCGCCGGCAGGCTATACAGCAAACCCCTGGGATTGATGTTCAAGCCCACCTCCACGGCGCGCAGGGGCGGGGGGGAGACCGTGTTCGCTACATAGGGAGTGCGGCGGATATTTTTCGTGCACAGACCCAGAAGGAAGTGGCCCATGGCCGTATTTCCTGCACAGACCACGGCACTGATATCCTTCGACCGTACATTGTTGGCTTCGGCCAGCTGGTCGATCAACCCGTTGATGTCCTCCACCAGCAGCCGCTGCAGCTCCTCCACACCCTTCTGTTCGGCGCTGATCATCCGTCGGGTTACCTCCCGCCCGTAGATCCCCTGAGAGTTGAAGCAGGCCCGGGCATCGAGGGTTGCCATGGTGTTGGTATTCAACAGGTGAGCCACGATCGTGGTCGTGCCCATGTCCACCACGACCATGTAGTTGTGCTCCGTGGTGTCTCCACCCTCGATGTGCATCACCTCGGCTATGTCCCGTCGGAGTCCCACCGTGGCGGTGATCTTGTAGTCGTTCTGTCGCAGGATCTCAGGGATACTCTTGATGATCTTCAACCCCATCTGCATGGAGCGGTACTTGAGCGCTTTGCGGATGGCATCGTCGACACGCTGATGGTCCGCCGTATTGTTGGCCAGATCCGGCTTTTCGAGCTCCAGGTAGACTTTGGTAACCAGGGGGGCGGGCACCAGGTCGGCTTCGTACTCCCAGCCCTCGGCCAGATCCCGGAAGCGGGCCGCGTCCTCGGCGGCCCCCAGTTTCTCTTTGGCCCAGGTCTCCTCCGGAATCTCGACAACCAGATTGTCTTCCACCGGAGTCTGGCAGGCCAGCACGAAGCCCCTGCGGATTTCATCCCGGGTCAGCTTGGCCGAAACCCTGCCGGTAACCGTTCCTTGAGTGACGATCATCTTGCAGCGCCCGCAGATCCCGTCACCGCCGCAGAGGTTGTTGATCGTGATCCCGGCCCTTAGGGCTGCTTCGAGCAGACTGGTATCCGCATCGACCCGCACCGTTTTATTCTGAGGAATGAAGGTGACAGAGTACGTGGACATACCTCAACTGCTTCCCGTCGGCTTTAAGCTTGATTCTAGCTCCGGCGACAGAATACGCGGCTTGTCGAAAAACCCACCTATAGGTCGGGCCACTTCTGTAAGAAGGCCGGAATCTCCCGAGCGGACTCTGGACCGATGATCACCTGTTCCCACTCCGAGGTATCTTCGATCTCCGCCCTGAAAATGGGCAGCAGACCCGGGATGATCAATTTTCGGTGCTTGACCTTTTCCGCTACTTTCTGCGCCGCGATGGTCTTCACCACCAATTCCGCCGAGATCTTGTCCCCGGCGTAGGCGTTCAACACGCCGAGACCCTCGGTTTCCACAACGACGATGTAGGTCGGAACCTTGCTGCGTTCCACCTCTCCGGCCACGCTGAAGTAGGTCAGGGAAAAGTTCGTGGTGAACATTACAGGAGAGTTCTCGCCGGGACCCCCGATCTCGTACAGCTTGGCCTCCACCGTGTTGGGCACTTGAGGATTCGTGTACACGTCCTGAACCGTGACCATGATCGGCAACAGCTCCCAGGGTTCCACTCCGTCCACAATGACGATCCCTGCATACTTGGCTGAGAACACCCCACCCAGGATTCCCTCCATATCGGGAGAGTCCGCCTGCACCTCAATCATAGAGGGATAGCCGAGGGGACGGAACTGCTTTTTCAGGGCCGCCCTGCGGGCCACGGTCATATCCCTGATCGTCTGTCCTCCGTCGCTGAGGAAGCTCAAGACCAGGTCCTCCATTCCCTTGTCCTTGGCCTTCGCGGTGAGATCGGCCAGCTCCTCGAGATTTTTCCCGTGGATGGCCAGAGGCACCTTGGCCGCCGCAGCGATCTCGGCCAGCGCCTCCACGTTGGAGGCGTCGGCCCTGTAGATCAGCGGTTTTTGATCGGCAATTGCCTCCACCGCTGCCTTCAAGGCCTCGGTTTTGCCGCCTACCAGGATGAGGGGAATCTCGCTTTTTTCCGCAGCCAGCCTGGCCCGGGCGGCCGGATCGGCGGTCTCGACTTCCACGGCGCAGAGGGCAACCCGCAGGATTGCACCGACCCGGGGGAACACGCTCTTGTTGGCCCGTTCGATCATCGCCGCCGCATCCTCATCGGAAAGGGCGGCGGGAATGCGAATCGCCAAACCGGTGGGGCGGTGAAACCTCTCCTCATGACGGAACATCACCGTCTCCTGTCCGATTTCGAAGGTCTTTCCCTCCGGTCCGATCTTGACCAGACGGATGGGAGGCGCGGAAGCATCGGAAAGGGCTTCCTTGCCCTCCTCGGAAATATGCGGGCAGTCGGTCAGAGCCCTCTGTTTGGCCGCCACCTGCATGGCAAAGGCCATGCAGGTCGGCAGACCGCAGTCCTTGCAGTTGGTCTTGGGCAGGCTCTTGTAGATCTGCATACCTGTCAGTGCCATACGCTACTCCTTTGCGTGTTTTGCTCTGTTGCTTCGGCCCGTACCCGGCCTGCAAGCATCGGTTTTAGAACAGGGACTCCATCTCCAGGGCCGGGTGAGCCACCTTGCCGAGGTACTCCACCAGCTGGTCCGGCATCTCCGCATCTTCCTCCGTGGCAATCTTGTCCCACAGATCGGTGAGACCCTCCTTCTCCAGCTGGGGTTTCAGCCGTTCGGCCACCTCGTCCTTCAGCTGTTTGGTCATCCACACGATGCGCTTGTGCCCGCCCTCTCCGGAGATGAACTTCGGGCTGGAGATGTACAGCTTGCCGATCCCGGTGAACCCGGGAATCTGCTGTCCACCCCCGACCTGTCCGGCCAGGGAGGAAAAGGTCATGCCGATGGGGGTCATCCCCGTGAAATCCCGGTCCACGATCATGATCCCGTTGGCTTCGGGTACCACTGCGGCGATGCATTCGAAACAGCCGCAGGAGGTCATCGGTTCCTCCATTATGGCGTAAGCGTTGAACTTCTTCAAGTTTCCATTGGACTTCACATCGATGTAGGCGTTGATATTCTCCCACTGGCCCTTGACCGGATCGATGACCTTGCCCTTCTTCACCGGTTCGTTGGGCCCGTGCTCGTCGATCTGATGGGAGGCCTTGCAGTCCAGCCAGGTATAGGCGCCGCAGAGGCCCAGACGCTGAGGCGTTACGATGCACACGTGGTTGGGGGCGTAGGACTGGCAGAGGGTACAGGAGTAGTACTCTTCCACGTCCTCGTCGGTCATGGAGCCGACCTTGTCGTCGCGGTTGCTGTACGCCTCTTTGGCCGTCTCGACCAGCTCGGATACCTTGGCCTTGTCCGTGTAGATCTTGACCTGGACCCGGTCCACGATCTTGGTGAAGTCTTCGTGCATCTTGGCGACCAGGATCTCTCCCAGATCCTTGACCTTGAATCCCTTTCCGGCAGCTTCCTTGGAAATCCGCACCCAGACGATCGAGCGCTGTCCCATATGGAAGATCCCGTGGGCGCAGGAGATGAACTCGTGGATGCGGCGCTCCAGAACGCTCTCGAAGTCCTCCTGGAACTCCCGCCCGGCCACCTCCACAACGATCCCGAGTGGATAGGCCTCCCCTTCCTTCATCTCGTCGATCTCCGGACCGATCACCTCGATCTTGCCGTCCTCGATCTCCTCCATCGGCCGCATGCGCAGCAGCTCGAAGGCGTCGGTGTACTTGCCGCCGAACTGCACGTGCATATCCTCTTTACGCACCCGCTCCCCTTCGAAGCCCGCGCCGTAGGGAACGGGGATGGGGATCTCCTCGATCCTGATGGTCAGCCCGCGCAGCTCGATGGCGCGGCTGATGATCTCATCCAGCTTGATGCCGGAGATGACGTGCTCGTAGGTACAGATTCCCGTCGGACGGATCTCGGGGATGGGCACGTCGGAGATGACCGGAAAACCGAAGTTGATGGCCCCGGCGGCGGTGGCGTATTTTTCGTCGGTGATCAACTGACCGTCATTAAGGCTCTTTGCTTTCGTGTCCGCCCCCAGAGCCATGACGAAGGCGTGAACCCGTTCCTTGTTGTACAGAAGTATTTCCCGGGCGGCCTTCATGTCCCCGGCTTCCACACCGCCGAAGGTCATAGCCGAGCGGGCGGCGAAGTTCAGGGCGTGAATGGCCGCGGTGATCTCCTTGCCGTAGGGAACGGTGAAGGTGTCCCAGTTCATCTCCACCCCTTCCTCGTGCAGCTGTTCGGCGATGGCTTTGCCGTTGGTATGACCGGCCATGAACACGAGGATATTCCGGGCCTGGAAGCCCTGGATCAGCTCCACGGCTTCGCTGTTCGTCTTGGTACAGCCGGCGATGGCCACGAAGCCGGGCATCCGGCCGTCCACCAGCTTGATCCCCTGCTGGCGCAGGATGTTGTCGCCGGTAAAGCCCAGCCAGATTCCCTCAGCGGGATTCCCGTTGACGTACTTGAGGCTCTCGATGATCTCCTCGGCAATCAGGGTGGCCACCCCGGAATCCAGGGTTTCCCCGAGGTAGGGAACCCACAGATTGTCTTCGGGGATACGCCCCAGGAGCTTCTTAGCCTCGTGGAGACTCTCCTCCAGATCCCCGATCTTCTGCACCTTCTGTCCCAAGAACAGAAGCATGATCGGCAGGTAGTAGGCTGTGTTGGGATAGGCAACCTGGGTATCCTTGCCTTTGGATTTGATCATTTTCTGGAGGTCTTCCTCCGCCCGGGCCACCATGGCATGGGCCCCGCGGATTGCTGCAGTGGCGATGATCTTGGACATCTCTTCAAGACTCCTTTCTGGATCTAATTGTTACCTTCGTTAACTTTGCTGACTTCGCTAACTTCGCCAGCGTGTATTTCTTCGAGGGGAGTTACGCTGCCCTCCCCCGCTCCCAACCCGAGTGCTTTGACTGCGTGTTTTCTGCGGCACTCGGGACAGAGCCGGGCCAGGTGCCGGAACTCCTCCCAATCTATGTCGAGCCTGTCGTTCATGGCCTGGGCCACGGGAACGCTTACCATGCGGACTCCGCATTCCTCGCAGACCAGCAACTTGGAGCGGCTCTTGAACGGAGAGATCTCCGCCTCTCCGGTATCGTTGTGAATCCGAACCTGGATCGTGCCCACCGGGCAGACCACGGCACAGGCCCCGCAGGCGATGCAGGCCTCCGAGGCTTCCCGAAACGGAGCGGCCACCGCGCGTTCCACACCGCGGCCGGCGAACCCGATGGCCGAAGCCCCGATCACCTGCTCGCAGACCGATACGCACAGACCGCAGAGGATGCAGTTGCGCTGGCTTTCCGTGACTTTGGGATAGGGGGTTTCCTTCACACCCATGCGGCGGGCCAGCTCCCGCAGCTCCTCGGACTCCGGTGCGCGGGCAAGAAGTAGCTGCATCACCCCCCTGCGGACCCGGGTGGCCCTCTCACTGGAAACGCTCACGGTGATATCCCGCCGCACCGGGTAGTTGCAGGCCGTGACCAGCCTGCCCGGAGACCCGCCAGAACCTTCGATCTCCACCATGCAGATCCGGCAGGCTCCCAGGCTTGGAATCGCGGGGTGATAGCACAGTGTCGGTATCCATACGTGGGCTTTGCGAGCCGCGTCCAGGATCGTGGATTCCCGAGGCACGGTGACCGTTTTTCCTTCTATCGTTACTGTAGGCACTCTCTGTGGCCTCCTTACACCTTCACGATCGCCCCGAAGGGACACTTCTCGAAACAGGTGTTGCACTTGGTGCAGATCGCCTGATCGATCACGTGAGGCTGTTTGCGTTCACCGGTGATTGCCTCCACCGGACAGTTCTTGCGGCAGATTCCGCAGCCCGTACAGGTATCCGGATCGATCTGGTAGATGAACAACCCCCTGCATTCCCTGGCCGGGCAATGCTTGTTGCGGATATGTTCCTCGTACTCCCCGCGGAAATATTTGAGGGTGGAAAGTATCGGATTGGCCGCTGTCTTGCCCAGTGCACAGAGGGAGCCCTCCATCAACAGCTCGGCCAGGGTTTCCAGGGTGTCCAGGTCTTCCAGCTCGCCTTCTCCCGCAGTGATCCGCTCCAGGATGGCGAGCATCTGGGCGATCCCCTCCCTGCAGGGGGTGCACTTGCCGCAGGATTCGCTCTTCAGGAATCCGAGGAAGTACTTGGCCACGTTCACCATGCAGGTGTCCTCGTCCATGACGATCATACCGCCGGATCCCATCATCGATCCGAGCCGTGTGAGCTCGTCGAAATCCACGGCTGCGTCCAGATGTTCCGCCGAGATGCAGCCTCCCGAGGGTCCTCCGGTCTGGACCGCTTTGAAGGCCTTGCCGTCCTTCACTCCTCCGCCGATCTCCTCGATGATTCTCCGCAGCGTGATGCCCATGGGTACTTCGACCAGTCCGGTATTGGTGATCTTGCCGACCAGGCTGAACACCTTGGTCCCCTT
>JAFGQJ010000039.1 GCA_016935715.1 Spirochaetales bacterium | reverse complement strand
TCGCTGTGCTTCACCAAAACAATCAGAAACAGTATAGACCCTTGATTTTCCCAAGGTCAAGGCGGATGCGGGGGCTTCCGATATTCAAGGGTGGATATGCGAAGAGCCTTGATCGTAACGGTACTCGTCTGCGCCTTCTATTTTCTCGGCGCAGCCTCCGCCCCATCCCAGAGCTCCGTCGCCTGGATCCGTCACTCCGACAGCAGCGACAATCTCCTCATCGTAGAAATGATCGAACAGGGGGACCTTTCCTTCGCTCTCGAGGTGGCCTCCGCGCTCGGTCTCAGGACCGACGTACGCATCGGGGAGATCATCCTCGCCCTGGGCGGGATGGTGGACGAACGGCCACAGTGGGAACGGGAGATGATCCTCAGGATGCTTCTGGCCTCCGTGTTTCCCGCTGACACCGTGGAGCCTGAGCTCGCGGCCGGACTCGAGGAAAACGGGGAGGCGATCCAATTCCTGACGGCCAATCTGCCCCGGTTTTCCCTCTCCCTGAAGCGCGAGGTCATTCGTCTGCTGGGATTCTATCACCCTGCCGGGAGCCTGAGCGCCCTCATGGCGGAAGGGCGCCGCTTGAGCGACCTGTTGAGGCTGCAGAGCGGCGATCTGGACGGCGAACAGGCAGGGCTGGCATTGACCTACCTCGATACGATCCAGCGGATTGCGGATCCGGATTTCGCCGATATTGCGCTCATGCTGTTGGAGCGAAGCCGCCACCTCGAGGTGGCGGAGAAGGCCCGCTCGGTCTCCCGCTCCCTGCTCCTGGAGCGGTAGCTTCGCCGCCGGCGGTGCTCAGAAAAGCTTCGTCGAATCGAGAAGGATGGTGACGGGGCCGAAGTTCGTGTAGCGTACCTCCATCCTGGCGGCAAACTCCCCCGTTTCCACCTGCAGACCTCGACTGCGGATCTCCCGGCAGAAGCGTTCGTAGAACGCACGCGCCTTCCCGGGTTCGGCGGCGGCCGTGTAGGAGGGGCGCCGGCCGCGTCGGGCATCCCCGTAGAGGGTAAACTGGGAAACCACCAGCATGCCGCCGCCGGTATCGAGCACCGAGAGGTTCATCTTGTCATCCTGATCGGGAAAGATCCTGAGATTGACGATCTTGTCGGCCAGGGTCTTCAGATCCTGCTCGCCGTCCTCTCCGGCAACGCCCAGGTAGACCAGCAGACCCTCCCGGATCTCTCCGCAGAGGCGGCCCTCCACCGTCACGCGGGCATCGGTTACCCGCTGAACTACAGCCCTCATCCCTTCCTGTACAATCTGTGTATGGAGATTGCCTCCAGGTGGAGCTGATCGGATTCGATCCTCACCTTCCCCAGAACCTCGATCCCGTCGCCGTTTTCGACGGACGCCGCGAATCCCATGGTCACGGGAACCAGGCCGAGGAGCTCGGTCTCATCCTCGTAGCCGACCAGCAGATCGAAGGTGATCCGATCCTCTCCGACCCGGACATTGGCTGCCTTTCCCTTCCACACCACGTAGCAATCCTCATACAGAAACGGTTCCGAGCGTACCTGGAGAAAGGGAAAAGGATCCCTGATCGTCGAAAAGTCCGGATCCTCTACGAAGGTTTTCATCAACCTGGCCTTTTCCTTGACGTAAACCGAGGCATTGGAGTGCAGGAGTGTGTTGATTTCCCGGAGGGCCAGATTGTCCCGATACTCAAGGAGGTACCTCTTGATCGTTTCGAAGGACTGCTCTATTTCCTGGTCGCTCAACGTGAGCGCAGCCTGGGGCTCGGCAGCCTGGGGTTGGGCAGCCTGCGGCTCGGCGGTGCGAACGCTCAGCGGCTGCTCCAGGGAAAGCACGATTTCATCCACCCCCGGCCGGGGCGCTCTGCGCGGGGCGATCCGGGGAAGCAGGAAGAGGTACGCCAGCACCAGCACGGAAGCCGCGCCGAGAAGCAGCAGCGGAGCGACCCAGGCCCATGGGGAGACAGGTGGAGAGGGAAGCACGTTCCTGAACCTGATCGCCTCGGTATTGACCGCCGAACCTTCCCAGCTGGCATCCTTTCGCAGGGCGTCCAGGGCGCCGCGGGCTTTCCTGTTCCCCGGATCGAGATCGACCACCTTCAGCCAGTGTTTCAGGGCGTCGTCGACCTGGCCGCGTTTGAAGGCGACCGCCGCCAGCCCGAGCTGGGTGTCGAGGTGATCTTCATTGAGCTGCTCGGCCCGCCTCAGGTACGATTCGGCCCCGCCGAAATCACCGGTGTGCAGGCAGGCCGAGCCCAGCAGGGCGTAGAACTCCGCATGATTGCGGTAGCGGAAGATCTGGCTTTCCAGCAGGCGGATTACCTGGGAGAATCTCCTACGTCTGAAGAGCTGACGAGCCCGTGTCAGTACACTTTTCGGCATTCTGGTTGTCGCAGTATTCGCGTCGGGATTCGAACACGCCCTAACGCCCGCCGGAATACCTTTCTGCTTTATCTTTTATAACAGAAAGGATTTCCTCCATCAACCGAAGCTCTTCAGCGCTGATCTGCTGCCCCGATGCCAGGCGCTCGTTTATTCGTTCGATCAAGCTGTTCAGTTGAGCAAGGTGCTGCTCGTTCGAGCCGTCTTCGGAGAGGGTATATTCGAGCAGAGCTTCGAGGTTTTCCGGCGGCGCCGCGGTGGCGGGTGGCTCTGCGGGCTGTTCGGCGGGTGGTTCTTCAGGAACCGCCGGAGGCGCTTCCTCAGGTACGGCCGGGGGCGTCTCCGCGGGGATCTCCGGCGGCGCCTCCGGCGTTACCGGCGCGGCCTCGGCGGCTGCGACCTGCACACCTTCCCCATAGCCGGTCAGCGTGAGATTGGCGAGGACCAGGACGATTTCCCTG
This sequence comes from Spirochaetales bacterium, assembly GCA_016935715.1. Lineage (GTDB taxonomy): Bacteria > Spirochaetota > Spirochaetia > SZUA-6 > DRHE01 > JAFGQJ01. The sequence continues at coordinate 2,525 of JAFGQJ010000039.1, read as the reverse complement.
CTGGCCAGCGCCGGGATGCTCACCGGATCGTAGTACATGCAGACCGCCGAGTCATTGATCGAATAGGGCATGAGGTTGAAATTCCTGCTGCTCGACGTCTCGTAGTACCACGAAGCCTCGTTGAGCCGCTTCCAGTTGGCGAATACGATCCTGTCCGGAGGAGTGATGTCGGAGCCGCTGGTCATGCACAACAGGCCGACGGCCTGGGGAGCGTCGGCGGACGGGGACACCCAATAGCGAATCATTTCATCCGCCTCCACCGTGAGCTCGCTGCGGATCTCCTGGTGGCGATCTGAAGAGAAGTGGGAAAGGTTTTCCTCCCCCAGATAGGTGTCCAGGCACAGCCTGAGGCCGACGGACTGCCGATTACGGGAACGGTTGCTGATGCGTATGGACATCCTCACCCCTTCGGGCTGGGCCTGCGGAGATGAGGACACCGGTGTGAACTCCTGTACTACCTCCAGGCTTCGGGAGGTCCAGCGGAACCTGGCCGTTGCCGGATCGGCGGAGTACTCTACGCTTTCGGTAAACTCGGCGCTGCTTCCCAGCTTGTAGATCCTGTTGTCTACGACCAGGGAGACGCCCGAGGTCCTGGGATCCTGGTCGACGAACAGCGGGATCAGCTCCGCTGCGGCGGGGGAGCGGCGGGTGTAGAGGGAAAAACGCCCGATGCCCTCGTGCAGGATCAAACGTACTTTGCCCGAATCGAGTTCCTGGGCGGCCAGAGAGCAGGCTGCGGTTGCCAGCAGTGCGACCGCAAGGAGCCGGGCTTTTCCAGAGATTCTGTTCATTGCTGTTCCGCTTGTTCCAACAGTTTCAGCAGCAGCGCCTCTTTCAAAGTCAGGGCTTCCTCCTTCAACCGCAGCGCCTTTTCCCGGCTTTCCAGGCTCTCCAGGCGCTGCTGCTCCACCTGCACGGATTCGCCGGTGCCGCTCTCGGCGATCCGGGCTTCCAGGGCACGTATCCGGTTCTGCAGCGCTTCGTTTTCACTCTGCAGCTGCTGCAGTGCGCTCCGCTCCTGCTCAGTCGCCTCGGCGAAGTCCTCCGACGACAGTTTCCGCTGATAGACGGCAAGCGCCTGCTCGTAGGCCTTCTCCCGCCGCCTGAACTCCGCCACGGACTTCAGGGCTTCTTCGTGGCTCCATTTCAGGAGCTTCAGCAGCTCGTTCTCCCGCTTCTTGTACTCGATCAGGGAGAGCCGGTAGCTGGCGGCTTCGAATTTGACGCTTTTCGGGTGTTCCACGATCACCTTGTTGAATACACGGGCCGCCTCCTCCAGGTATCCCAGGGAAAACAGGGATTCCCCGAGCCAAAAATAGGCACTGCCCACGTACTCCGATTCCGGATACTCCGTTACGAAGATCTCCAACACCTGGATCCCGCTCTCCGGATCGTCCTGGAGGTAGAGCAATCGCCCCTTCTGATACAGAGCATCCGGATAGTACGGATTGGAGGGGTAATTGGAAAGGAAATATTCCAGGTTCCTGGCTGCTTCCTCGTAGTCTGAGATGGCCAGGTAGGCGCGGGACATCCAGTAGTAGGCGTCCGCAACCGCCTCCCGCCCCGGTTCGTCCCGGTAGTCCGAAATCAGAGCCTGGAATACGCGGATCGCATCCGGGAATCGCTCCTGCTTGAACAGGAGCAAACCCTCCCGTAATGCTTCGGATGATCCGGAAGCGATCTGGGCAAAGAGGCATGCGGGCAGCAGTACGAGCAGGATAATCGATACTGTTCTACGAAACATTGGTCCCCTATATTATTTCGACTCCTCAAAACCGAAACTGTATCTATAATTGTTCATCGGCATTTCAGAGCATTAATCTCTTTTCCAATATCCTCGGAATCGAAAACCGCCGAACCGGCGACCAGAACATCCGCGCCGGCATCGACGGCGAGCTTGCAGGTTTCCCTGTTGATCCCTCCGTCCACTTCGATGAGATAGCGGTGGCCTTCCCTGCGCCGCATCTCCGCCAGCTGCCTGACTTTTTCCAGGGTCTGTCCGATCAGCTTCTGGCCGCCGAAGCCGGGATTCACCGTCATGACCAGAATCAGGTCCAGCTCCGGGAGGAGCTCGGAAAGCATCCCTGCCGGGGTCGAAGGCACGACTGAAATGCCCACTTTCTTGCCCTTTTCCCGTATCTGCCCCAGCACCCTGTGCACGTGGACGGTTCCCTCGTAATGGATCGTGATGATGTCCGAACCGGCTTCAGCGAACTTGTCGACGTAATTCTCCGGGTGAACGATCATGAGGTGGGTATCGAAGGGCAGCCGGCTGTGACGGCGCAGCGCGGAGACCATGGGGGGCCCGAAGGTGATATTGGGCACGAACACGCCGTCCATGATGTCCAGGTGGATCCAGTCTCCCCCACCCTCTTCGATGCGTTTCACCGACTCCGCCAGATATCCGAAGTCCCCAGACAGGATCGAAGGTGCCACGAGAATCTCGGTTCTTTCTGCCATGCAGACATCATAGCAGAAACTCTTCAGCAGATGCAAAGGGTCAGCTCCGCCGCCGGCACGCCGCC
>JAFGQJ010000240.1 GCA_016935715.1 Spirochaetales bacterium | reverse complement strand
TGGCGTCCCCGCCAGTTTACAAACCCGAGGATATCATATAAGTATAAGCCTATGGTAGAGGGGGTAGCCCGTATCATATTCGCTCAGGTGGAGAAAGTCGAAAGACGGATGGCGGTTTTCCGCATCCTGTGTACGACAGGCTTCTTTGCCATGCTGGTGCTGAGCCGAAACCCTCTCGTCGATCCGACAATCGATCATCTTCTCGGCTTCCTCGCATTTCTCCTGCTGGTGGGATACTCGATCCTCATACTGGTGCTCACGGGCCGGAATTTGTTCCATGAACGGATAGGCCACCTGTCCAACGCCCTGGATGCAATCGGGGCGGCCGTTTTTTTCGGCGTCTTCCTCTCCTTACCTTTCGCCGAAGCGCATAATTTCCCCGTAATTCTGGCCGTAATCTACTTCTTCGTTCCCATGATGACCTCGGTCTCGAAAGTCAAACCCTCGCACACGGCTTCGGCGACCTTGTTTTCCACTCTTGCCTCGGTGATCGTGATCGTATTTCATCTGCTCCTGACCATGCCGGGAAAGCAGATGGGCTACCCCGTGTTCGTTCCGATGATTGTACTGCTGGCGGGACTGGCGTTGTGGATCGGCACGGTAACCTACAGCAGGCTGTTCCGGGAACACATGGCTACCGAAGATCTGGCCCGCTCTTCCAGGCGTCTGCGCATGGCCATGGAGATCGTACAGATCTCAGTAATGAACTTGGGCGAGTTCGTCAACAACCTGGAGCGGATCTCCAATACTCTCTACAGCGGCGCCCACAACCAGGCGAAAAGCGTGGAGCAGATCGCCGCCTCGGCAGACAGCCTGAAAGCCGCCATGAGCCGGATCACGGATTCGACCAACCGCGCCACCACCGCTTTGAAGCAGACAGTGGTTGATTCCAGCCAGGGCAATCAGGCCATGCACCAGATGATTGCGGAGATCGCCGACATTCACGAGGTCGCTGAACAGATGGATGCGTCTCTCGAGCTGATCAATGAGATAGCCGACCAGACCAATCTGCTCGCGTTGAATGCGGCAATCGAGGCATCCCGGGTCGGCGACGAAACCACCGGGTTCTCCGTCGTGGCGGGGGAGATCCGTACGCTGGCCGAGCGTTCCGCCGAAACTTCGGCTGAGATCGGCCGCCTGGTAAAGCAGATGGAGAAGGTGATCCAGATTGGAGGGGAATCGTCCAACCAGGCGGGAAAGATCTTCGAGCGCATCAATGTGGATCTGAGCAGCTACGCCGATTTCGTTCATGGACTGAACGTGGCGGTGCAGGAGCAGTTGACGGCCAATAGGGCCGTAAGTGAATCGCTGGACAAGATCCATGCCGTTACGCTGGAGAACAGCAAGGCAGCGGACCACGTACGGGAAGTGATCGGTGAGCTGAAGAAAGAGGTGAGCAAGCTCAAAGACCTGGTGGACGGCAAGCTGGTGGAAATTCCGGTGATCAGCGGCGGTATGATAGATAAAGGCTCTCCCCGCTGAACCGAAGTGCGAAAAATCGAGATACGCTAGGCGGTAAAACTAATGAAACTTGCGGTTATTGGTGCCCAATGGGGTGATGAGGGCAAGGGAAAGATCGTCGACTTCCTTGCGGAGGAGGCTGATATCGTTCTGCGCTATTCGGGAGGGGCAAACGCCGGTCACACGGTAGTAACCCACGATCAGACCTTCAAGCTCCACCTCATTCCCTCCGGCTTGATCACACCGGCCAAGCAGGCGGTGCTGGGCATCGCCATGGTCATCGATCTGGAGAATCTTTTCGAGGAGCTGGACAACCTGGAGCAAAGCGGTATCTCCTGGAAAGGAAGGGTGTTCATCTCCGATCGGGCTCATCTGGTTCTGCCCCGATACAAAGAAATGGATCGCAGCAGAGATGCGGAGCGCCGCATCCCCATAGGGACGACGGGCCGGGGCATCGGGGTCGCCTACGCTCTGAAAGCCCATCGGGAAGGGATCCGGGTTGCGGATCTGTTCGATCCGGATGTATCGAAGCGGCTCAAGCGGGAGGAGAAGAGCTTTCTCGATCCATACAGGGAGAGGATCCGTGACATGGTGGTGGATGTCTCCCGGTTCGTGTACGAACACCGCGACCGGAACATCCTGTTCGAGGGAGCGCAGGGTGCCCTGCTCGACCTGGACCTGGGCACCTATCCCTTCGTCTCATCCGGAATTTCCTGCGCCGCCGGAGCCGCCATAGGCGGCGGCATCGGTCCCCACAGAATAGACAGGGTGATCGGTGTATTCAAGGCCTACAGCACCCGTGTCGGCAACGGACCGTTTCCCTCGGAGTTCGTCGAACAGCGCGACGGTGCCCTGGGGGATACCATCCGGGAGACCGGCAGGGAATACGGCGTCACTACGGGCCGTCCCCGACGCTGTGGATACCTCGACCTCGTTGCCTTGAGATACGCCTGCCGCAGCAATTCGATCGACGGACTGTGTATGACCAAGATGGACGTGTACGACGGAATGGATGAGATCAAGGTCTGCACGGCCTACAGCATCGACGGAAGGGAGACCCGCGATTTTCCGGCTCAGATCAACAGCCTGAACCGAGCCCAGCCGGTGCTGAAGAGCTTTCCGGGCTGGAAGGAATCGGTCAAGGATTGTCGGAGCTATGCGGATCTTCCCTCGGAAGCTCGAGACTACATTGCTTTCAGCGAGGAGGTACTGCAGGCACCGGTGGAGATCGTCTCCGTGGGGCCGGACCGCAGTGAGACCATCCTCCGAAGGAATCCATGGACACGATCCTGATCCTGGATTTCGGCAGCCAGACCACTCAGTTGATCGGCCGCCGCATCCGGGATCTGGGTGTATACAGCGAGATCGTTCCGGGTGACAGCTCATTGGAGGGGCTGATCGACGAGCATGTCCGCGGCCTGATCCTCTCCGGGTCCCCCCATTCGGTCTACGATCCCGGCTCCCCTCGTCCGGATCCGCGCCTGCTGTCACTGGACATTCCCATCCTCGGCATCTGCTACGGAATCCAGAGGTTGATCCACGATCAGGGCGG
>JAFGQJ010000239.1 GCA_016935715.1 Spirochaetales bacterium | reverse complement strand
GTCTTTCAGGAAGCAATGTTCGGGACCCACGCCGGGATAATCGAGGCCGGCGGAGATGGAATGGGTGGGGTGCACCTGGCCGTGGGCATCCTGCAGTAGGTACATGGCGCTGCCGTGAAAGACTCCCCGGCTGCCTAGAGTGAGGGTGGCGGCGTGGTAGGGCGTATCGGTGCCTTCTCCGGCCGCTTCCACTCCCAGCAGGCCGACCTGTGCATCCTCCAGGAACTCGTAGAACAGGCCGATGGCGTTGCTGCCGCCGTTGACGCAGGCAACGCACAGATCCGGCAGACGGCCCTCCCTGTCCAGGATCTGCCGTCTGGCCTCCCGTCCGATGACCCGCTGGAAGTCCCGAACGAGCATGGGGTAGGGATGGGGTCCCACAGTGGATCCGAAGATGTAGTGGGTGCTCTTGAGATTCGTGACCCAGTCGCGGAAGGCCTCGTTGATGGCGTCCTTGAGGGTCCGGCTGCCGCTTCCCACCGGTACGACTTCCGTCCCCAGCAGGCGCATGCGGAAGACATTGAGGGACTGGCGCTCCACATCCTCTTCACCCATGTAGACCACGCACTCCATGCCGAAAAGGGCGGCCACGGTGGCGGTGGCCACCCCGTGCTGGCCCGCGCCGGTCTCGGCGATGATGCGTCGCTTTCCCATGCGGCGGGCCAGCAGGATCTGGCCTATCGTGTTGTTGATCTTGTGAGCCCCGGTGTGGTTGAGATCTTCCCGCTTCAGGTAGATCCGGGCGCCGGCCCAGGCTTCTGTGAGACGGGCGGCGAAAGTCAGTGGCGTGGGGCGCCCGTCGTACTCCGCCAGGTAGTAGCGGTACTGCTCGTTGAACTCCGGATCCGCCCGGGCCGCCTCGTATTCGGCTTCCAGCTGCTGGAGGGCGGGCATGATCATCTCGGGCACGTACTGCCCGCCGAAATCGCCGAAGAATCCGCGGCGTCGATCGACTGCTTTCCAGTTCATCTGTTCCTCACTGCTTCGAAAAATGCTTCTACTTTCTGCCGGTCCTTCAGACCCGGGCCGCTCTCCAGGGCGCTGGAGGAGTCCACGGCGAAGGGCCGCACGGCCGCCACGGCGGCTGCGATGTTGTGCGCTCCCAGGCCGCCGGCCAGGAAGAAGCGCTTGGCCGGGAAGGAGCGAACGATCTCGGCGGCCAGCTTCCAGTTCGCCTGCACGCCCGTGCCGCCGTATTTCCCTTCCAGGAAGGGCTCCAGGAGAATGTACGGGGTATCGTAGAGCCCGATGCGGTCAAGCACGCTGCGATCCCGCATGCGCAGGGCCTTGATCACGGGGAGAGCGAATCGGCTGCAGAAGCCCGGATCCTCGTCCCCGTGCAGCTGGAGCATGGTCAGCCCGGCGGTTCGGGCCGTCTCTTCGATGAACGCCGCACTCTGGTTGACGAACACGCCCACGCGCTGCGTGGAAAACGGCCGGCCGCTCTGCTCGGACTGGAGTGAGTTCAGGATGGCCGCTGCGCTCCCGGGGGTGAGACGGCGCGGGCTTGCGGCGAAGATGAAACCGAGGTAGTCCGCGCCCGACCGGAGCGCAAGCCGGGCATCCTCCAGGCGGGTGAGACCGCAGATCTTGATGCGCACGAACCGGGGCGAAAACGCCTTCCCGAGTCGTTTTGGCCTCTGCTGACTCATGCTTCCTCCCTGAGGTGCAACAACTCGGCGGCCGGGTCCTCGGCCCGCATCAGATGCTCTCCGACCAGGAAGGCCCGGATGCCGACGCTCTTCAGGCGCCGGATGTCCTCAGGCCCGTGGATCCCGGACTCGCTTACCGCAGTTACCCCCGCCGGCAGACTGCGGGCCAGCTCGATGCTGACCCCCAGATCGACGCGGAAGCTGTGGAGATCGCGGTTGTTGATGCCGACGATGCGGGCGCCGCAGGCCAGGGCACGGTCGAGCTCTTCTGCGGTATGCACTTCCACCAGCGCCTCCATGTCCAGCTCCCGGCTCAGTCCGATCAGCTCGTGCAGCCGATGATCCGCCAGTGCGGCCACGATCAACAGCAGGGCATCCGCCCCGGCCGCCCGGCTCTCGTAGATCTGGTATGAATCGAAGATAAAGTCTTTGCGCAGCAGCGGAAGCTCGGCCAGAGGGCGCAGCGCCTCGAGATCACCGAGAGATCCGCCGAAGTGATCCTCTTCGGTGAGCACGGAGCAGGCGGCTGCGCCGCCCCGGCTGTAGGCCTGGAGGATCGCAGCCGGCTCGAAATGCTGGCGAATCACTCCACGGCTGGGGGAGCGGCGTTTGAGCTCGGCGATGATGGCCAACCCGCCGAGGGGGTGCGCACCGGAAGTCGGCACCCGCGGCCGTCCCGTGCCGATGGCGGCATTCGTGGGGGCGGCGGTATTCGTGGGCGGCGCACCCTGGCCGCGGGCCGGAGTCTCCAGGGCCCCCCGGAAATCCAGCGTTGGCGGCAGGTCGCGGCAGCGCCGGACCAGCTCGATTCCGGGCACCCGGCGCCTGGCCGCTGCCAGGCGGGTCGACTTGGCGGCCAGTATGGTCTTCAGGATCGAAGGGATCTCCCGCGATCGGGTTCTGTTGGTAGTTTCAGCCATTGCTCAGCTTCCTGAGTGCCTCGAGCTTGATCAGAGCCCTGCCGGAGGACAGGGAATCCCTGGCCTGCTCGAGCGCCTCGGGCAGACCGGGTGCACCCCCGCCCACGTATATCGCTGCGGCGGCGTTGAGCAGGGCAACGTCGCGGCGGGCTCCGGTGTCCCGCCCCTCCATTATATCGCGGAGGATGCGGGCGTTATCCTCGACCGTCCCGCCGGTGAGATCTTCGGGCCGACACAACTGCAGGCCCAGCTCCGTGGGATCGATGATCCAGTCGTGCAGCTCCCCTTTCTCGAGCTCGGTGACGTGGGTGAGGCCGGTGAGGGTAATCTCATCCAATCCGTCCGAACCGTGCACCACCAGGGCCCTCTCCACGCCTACGTTCCTCAGCACCGCGGCTACGAGCGGCACGAGATTGCGGTCGAATACGCCGAGAAGCTGGGCCTGGGCGAAGGCAGGGTTGGAAAGGGGGCCGAGGATGTTGAAGATGCTGCGGATTCCGACCTCCCGGCGAGGGCCTATAACATGGCGCATGGCGCTGTGAAGGGCCGGGGCGAAGAGAAAACCGATCCCCGCCTGGCTGACGCAGTGAGCCATCGTCCCGGGATCGATCCCCGTGTTTACGCCCAGCTCCCGCAGCACATCAGCGGAGCCGCAGCGGCTGGAGACCGAGCGATTGCCGTGTTTGGCGATGGCGATACCCGCCCCGGAGGCGATCAGGGCCGCGGCCGTGGAGATGTTGAAGGTGTGGGCCCCATCCCCGCCGGTGCCGCAGGTATCCACCACCTTGAAACCGGGTGGAAGTGGAACGTGAGTGGCCTTGCTGCGCATCACCTGCGTGGCCGCACTGATTTCCTCCACTGTCTCGCCCTTGATGCTCAAAGCGGCCAGGAAGGCTCCGGTCTGGGCCGCCGTGGACTCGCCGTCCATGAGGATGCGCATGATTGTGGTCATCTCGCCGCCATTCAGATCCTCCCCCCGGGCGAGCTTGGCGATGGCCTGTTTCATGTCGATAGCCGGCCCCTCCTGAACGCGCTCGAGAAAATTCTGGATGATCCGTCTTCCCACCGCCGTGGCAACCGATTCGGGGTGGAACTGGACCCCCTCCACCGCATGCTCCTTATGCCGGACGCCCATGATCTCACCCTCCGCTGTCCAGGCGCTCACCTCCAGCACGTCGGGAAGGCTCCTGGAATCTATGATCAGGCTGTGGTAGCGGACCGCGGAAAACACGGGGGGCAGGCTGGAGAAGAGGGTGCGCGAATCGTGAAGCACGTCGCTGGACTTTCCATGCATCAGCCGCGAGGCACGCACGATCCGGCCGCCGAAGGCGGCAGCCACGGCCTGATGCCCCAGACATACGCCCAGAACCGGGATCCTGCCGGCGAAACGCCGGATCATCTCCACAGACACCCCTGCCTGCTCCGGGATGCCCGGTCCGGGGGAAATCACCAGGTAGTCGGGTTTGAGCCGCTGCGCCTCCTCGGGTGTGAGCACGTCGTTGCGGAACACCTGCACCTCCTGCCCCAGCTCGCCGAACAGCTGCACCAGGTTGTAGGTGAACGAATCGTAATTGTCGATCATGAGGATCATAGGGAGCCTCCTCTGGCCATCTGTATGGCCCGGAACAGGGCTTTGGCTTTGTTCAGCGTCTCTTCGTGCTCTCTGGCCGGTACCGAGTCGGCGACGATCCCCGCACCAGCCTGGACGTAGACCCTGTCTGCGGTGACCAGCATCGTGCGGATGGTGATGCAGGAGTCGAAGTTGCCGTTGAAGCTGAAGTAGCCCACCAGTCCCGCATAGGGGCCTCGCCGGGTTGGCTCCAGCTCCTCGATGATTTCCATGGCCCGGATCTTCGGGGCTCCGCTGACCGTGCCGGCGGGAAAAGTGGCTGCGATCAGGTCGAAGGCATCTCTGTTCTCCTGCAGGGATCCCTCGACGTCGCTGACTATGTGCATCACGTGGGAGTAACGTTCCACCACCATGAATTCGGTCACCCGGACGCTGCCGTAGCGGCAGACCCTGCCGATGTCATTGCGGGCCAGGTCGACCAGCATCAGGTGCTCCGCCCGCTCCTTCTCATCAGCCAGAAGTTCCTTCTCCAGGCGAACGTCCTCCTCGACGTTGTCGCCGCGGGGACGGGTGCCGGCGATCGGACGGATCGTGACGTTTCCGTCGTAGGAACGCACGTGGATTTCCGGTGAGGCGCCCACCAGCTTGATCCCCCCGAAGTGGAGGTAGAACATGTAGGGTGAGGGATTCACGATCCGCAGAGCCCGGTACAGGCTGAAGGCGTCTCCGTCGAACTCCGTACCAAAGCGCTGGGAGAGAACGGCCTGAATGATCTCTCCGCGCCGGATGTAATCCTTGCACGCTTCCACGGCGGCGAGAAAGTCTTCTCTCTGGAAGTTGGAGCTCGGACTCTCCTCTCCAGCAACTCGTCCCTCCTGCCGCTGGGCCTCCGGCAGGGGACGACGCAGGTCCGCAAGGATCTGCCGGAGGACCCCGGCAGCCTGATCGTACAGCAGATCGAGGTTATCCCCCGGCCGAGCCTCAACGTTGTGCATGACGGTGAGCTTGTGGCTCACATTGTCGAAGGCCACGATCGTGTCGGTGAACATGAACAGCATGTCCGGGACCCCCAGGTCGTCCGGATTCGATTCCGGAAGAGTCTCCAACTGCCTCACCGTGTCGTAGGCCATGTAGCCTACTGCCCCCCCGGCGAAAGGCGGCAGGGCGGGGTCCGACACGGGAACGAACTCTCGGGTCAGTTTTCTCAACTCTGCGAGTGGATCAGCCGTCTCGATGGTGCTGCTGCGCGATCCCCTGCGAATCGTCACTCTGCGCCCCCGGGCTTCGAAGATGATGCTCGGGTCGCGGCCGAGGAAGCTGTAGCGACCGACCTGTGTTCCCCCCTCCACCGACTCGAGGAGAAAGGTGTTTTCTCCTCTTCTGAGCTTGAGATACGCCGAAACCGGCGTTTCCAGATCGGCGTACACTTCGGTGTGGACCGGAATCAGGTTTCCTTCACCCGCTTTGTCTTTGAACTCCTGCCTGCTCGGTAGTACTGTCATCCTTTCCTCCGCTGAGTGCCGGGGGCCTTGCCGTGGCCTTGGCGGATACGGGAGAAGAAAAAAAGCCATGCGTCGCATGGCTTTGAGCTTTCCCCTTCTACCCCTAAAGCCGAAAGCCGGGCGAACCGAATTCGTCGAACCGCCGCGGCTCCGGCCTGAATCAACAAAGCGTCAGGCTACCCCGGCGGCCCGTGAGGTCCGGACCACCACACCCAGATGCTGCACAGAATGTTTCTATTCATAGTAACGGAGAGATCATACCAGCAGAGCCGATTCTTGGCAAGAGCCTGTCGCGAAGAAAAGAGAAAAATTTCAGGCCTACGGCAGGCCGACCTCCGCTCCAACCTTGGAAAACGCCTCCAGGGCCAGGTCCATATCCTCCCGATTGAGGGCTGCGGAAGCCTGGACGCGCAGCCGGGCCGTGCCCTCCGGCACCACGGGGAAGCCGAAACCGGTGACGAATACGCCCTCTTCGAGCAGTTTTTCACTCATGCGGATGGCGAAGGAGGTCTCTCCCACCAGGATCGGGATGATGGCCGAGGGCGCATCGAGAGGTTTGAATCCCCGGGCCCGCAATTCCTTTCGCAGGTACCCGGCGTTGTCGTGCAGCTTCTGCACGACGGAGGGGTCCGCCTCGAGCACCTCCACCGCTTTCAGGGCGCTGGCTGCGATCGTCGGCGGCAAGGCATTGGAGAAGATCTGAGGCCGGGAAGACTGGGTGAGCAGCTCGATCACCTGGGCGCTGGAGGCGACGAACCCGCCCGCCGCTCCTCCGAGGGCTTTGCCGAGAGTGCTGGTGATCACGTCGACCTGACCGAGCAGACCGAAATGCTCCGCGATCCCCCGGCCCGAATGTCCCATCACGCCTGTCCCGTGGGAGTCGTCCACCAGGGTTACCGCGTCGTATTTGCCGGCCAGCTCGACGATCTGCGGCAGGGGGGCCAGATCCCCCTCCATGCTGAACACGCCGTCGGTGATGATCAGGCGTGTCCCGGCCTCCTGCGAGCCTTTCAGCAGCTGTTCCAGCTCCGCCATGTCGGCGTGCCGGTAGATCAGACGTCGAGCCCTGCTCAGGCGAACGCCGTCGATGATGCTGGCGTGGTTCAGCTCGTCGGAGATGATCACGTCCCCCTCGCCGGCCAGTACGGGAATGGCGCCGGTGTTGGCGTTCCAGCAGGAAACGTAGCTCAAGGCGGCCTCGGTACCCGCGAAGGATGCCAGCTTCTGTTCCAGCTCGCGATGTACCGAGAAGGTCCCGCAGATGAAGCGCACCGAAGCCGTTCCGGCTCCGAAGCGCTCCAGCGCCTTCTGGCCCGCCCGGATTACCTGGGGGTGGTTGGAGAGACCGAGGTAGTTGTTCGAGGACAGGATGACGATCTGTCCATGCGCCTCCATCTGCACTCGCCCATCCATGGGGCTGTGGAGGTAGCGCAGGCGCTTGAGCGTGCCCTTGCTTTTCATCTCCTCGATCCCGCTGGCGACGGCTTCATGGAAATTCTTGTTCATGTTTCCATGATAGTACCACAGCACCCGACGCGTCCAGCCGGCCGTGCTTGACGAGAAGCTTCCGCCTCGATACCCTGCAGTTTGCCATGGACGATCACATCATCAGCGGCATTCAGCAGATCGGGACCGGTATTCCGGATCTTTCGGGCGCTTTCCGGTGGTACAGGAAGAAACTGGGCTTCGATATCCGCGTTTTCGAAGACGACGGCGAGGCAGCCCTGATGCTGCCCTACACGGGAGGCAAGCCCAGGGCTCGACATGCAATCCTGGCCCTGAATCTGCAGGGCGGTGGAGGGCTGGAGATCTGGCAGTCGAACAGCAGGCCGACCGTGCCCCCCGATTTTCAGGTGCAGCTTGGAGATCTGGGCATATTCTGGACCCGGATCAAGACGCGGGACGTGCGGGCGGCCTTCACCTTTCTCGAGGCCCAAGGAGCCGAGCTGCTTGGGGGTGTGGAGGCCGACCCGACCGGCACGGCTCACTGCTTCCTCCGGGATCCCTTCGGGCTGATCTTCCAGCTGATCGAGGGCGACGGCTGGTTCACCCGCGGCAGGCATCCTGTCGGCGGAGTGGCCGGCTGTGCGATCGGGACGGGTGACATGGAGCGCTCACGGAAGTTCTACGACCGGATCCTGGGCTACGACCGGCTGCTGTACGATGAGAGCGGCGTTTTCGCCGATCTGGCGCACCTTCCAGGCGGGGGGGGGAAGTTCCGCAGGGTTGCCCTGGCCCACAGCCGGCCCCGCCGCGGCGCCTTTGCTCCCGTGCTGGGACCAAGCACGATCGAGCTTTTCCAGGCTCTGGATCGGAAGCCAGGAAAAATATTCGCGGGCAGGTACTGGGGAGACCTGGGATTCATCCATGTCTGCTTCGATGTGAAGGGAATGGATGCCCTGAAAGACCACTGCGATCGTTCGGGTTACCCTTTCACCGTTGACAGCGGCAGCGGGTTCGGCATGGGAGATTCAGCGGGCAGATTCGCCTATACCGAAGATCCGGACGGAACCCTCGTCGAATTCGTGGAAGCCCACAAGCTGGCAGTCGTGAAGAAGTGGGGCTGGTACCTGGACCTTTCCAGGCGTCCCCCGCACAAGCCGCTGCCGCGCTGGATGCTGCGCACACTGGCGTTCAACCGGGTCAAAGACTGATTTTCCGCGAAAAATTGATCAAACCGAATATATGAATATTATATTCAAATATTCGACACCTCGAAAAATCGCCCTTTTCAATTTTCTAGAATTGTGTTATGTTAGATCGATGGATCCGATGGGGAGGGGATGCTGCGGCGTGAAACGGGTGCACTGTCCAAAAATCCACCCGGATCCGGCAGACCTTTAACCTGCCGCACTGCGGCGGGGATTTGGAGGAATAGATGACCAGCTCACCGGTTAAGAGTTCCGTACTGCACCGGATCAGGCAGACGGCCATGCCGGACCTGTTCGACAAATGCCGAGGAGACGGCGGATATTTCGGCTACTTCCGCTCTCGCGACGACATGTTCTTTTCCAGGCCGGTCCTGGAAGGGATTCCCGGCCCTCGAATGAAGTATCAGGGCAAGGAAGTCATCATGTGGGCCATCAACAACTACCTCGGGCTTGCCGGCAACGAGGACGTGAGAAAAACGGCCCGAAAGTCCCTGGATGCCTGGGGCACCTTCACGCCGATGGGCTCCCGGATGCTCACCGGAAACACGGACCGGCACATCGCCCTGGAGGCCAAGCTGGCCTCGTTCCTGCAGAAGCCGGCGGCGGCCCTGTTCAACTACGGCTATCTCGGCGTGATGGGCACGATCAGCGCGCTGATCGGAGCGAATGACGTGATCGTCATGGATCGCCTGAGTCACGCCAGCATCGTTGACGGCACCATCCTGGCCTCGGCGGGCCGGCGCTTCCGCCCCTTCAAGCACAACGACCTCAATCACCTCGAGCATCACCTGAAGGCCGCCAACCGCCTCCGCAAGGGCGGGATCCTGATCGTGATCGAAGGCGTGTACGGCATGCGGGGCGACCTGGCCGACCTGCCGGGGATCTGCGAGCTCAAGGAGCGCTACGAAGCCCGCCTGTTCGTGGACGACGCCCACGGCTTCGGGGTCATGGGGGAGAACGGCAGGGGAGTGGGCGAGCATTTCGGCGTGCAGGATAAGATCGACCTGTACTTCGGCACCTTCGCCAAGGCCTTCGCCGCCATCGGGGGCGTGACCGCGGGGGAGGAAGAGGTGGTGCGCTACATCAAGTACAATGCCCGAACCAATGTGTTCGCCAAGAGCCTGCCCATGATCTACGTCGATGTCCTGGAAGCCACTCTGGATCTGATCGTAAATCGTCCGGAGCATCGGCAGCGGATGTGGGAAGTAGCCAGGAGGCTGCAGCAGGGCTTGACTTCGCTGGGCTACGATATCGGGGACACCAAATCCCCGATCACGCCTGTTTACGTGCCGGCCGGAAGCGAGCAGATCGCCATGGGAATGATCAAGATGCTGCGCGAGGATTACGGCGTATTCGTATCCGGGGTGACCTACCCGGTCGTTCCGCGGGAAGTGGTCATGTTCCGCATGATCCCCACCGCATCCCACTCCGATGAGGATGTTGATTTGACCGTGGAAGCGTTCAAGAAGATGCGGGACCGGATGAATCTGGATCTGTCGCAGAAACCATCCCAGAGAAACCGGTAGAAGATTTCGGCGTCGGACAGGCCCGGAGGGCTTCGCCCGAGACTCGCCTAAATACCGTTTTTACGAACCTTTCGCCGATCCCGCAAGGTGCCGCTTCCGGGAAGTCGGACCCTTCGCTTCAGGGCCCGTTCCAGCAGGCGGAGGATGTCGTTCATCAGGTTCTCAGCGCCTTCGCGGTCCAGGTTCATCAGGATCGCATCGTAGATCGCCAGCACCATGCGTCTCGGATCCTTGTAGCCCCGCACCCGCATCACACCCTTGCGGCTTCCCTCGACGATGATCTGGTTGATCACTTTTTCCACGTGAGAGCGAAGCTTGCTCCTGCCCGCCGCCCGGTTCTGCTGGCCGGGGTAGATGTACTTCTTGTCCCCTGTCAGGATCCCGAGCAGGATGGGATTGTTCCTGATCCCCAGGGTCGTGAAGCGGTACAGGGCCTTCATCTTGTTCACCGGGGATTCGAAGCCTCCGACCAGACGATCCACCGCCCGGATCCCCTTGTTCTCCAGCTTGTCGAGGATCTGTTCGTAGAAGGCCTCTTTGCTGGAGAAGTACGTGTAGAAGCTTCCCGTGCCGACCCCGGCCTCTCTGGTGATGTCCTCGATATTGACGTCCTTGTACCCGTAGCGGCTGAACAGGCGCTCTCCGACGTTCAGGAACAACTCCCGTTTTTCCGTGCCCATTTCCCGTACTCCCCAATCAGCCCGGGCTGCGAAACCAGGCCAGATTCTCCCGGCCCGGCTCGAGCTCTCCCGCCTCCATTCGCCGTATCAGCTCCACGGCCAGTCTGTTGCAGGGAACCTCAATACCCCTCTGATCCGCGCTGCGCACCAGCCTGCCATTGATGAAATCGATCTCGGTTTTCTGGCCCCGCCTGATCGAATCGAGCATAGAGGATTCGTCATCCCTGATCCTGTACCCGAGGATGCGCAGAAGCAGGTGTTTGACGAAGCGCGGGTAGCCACGGTCGGAGAGAAGGCGTTCGGTGTGGAGAGCCGGATTGAGCGCTTCGAAGACGACCCCTTCGCTGCGCGCGACCTCGACGAGCTCAGCGCCTATGCGGAGCATGATCCGCCGTATCTCCCCGTCCGCCGCCAGCCTGCCGAAGGGAAGCCCGGCGATCGCCCCCAGGGTCGTGAATGTGGTGGTAATGGCCAGCTTGGACCAGAGAATGCCCCGTATGTTCCAGCTGACCCTCACCGGGAAAATCCGGGAGAGAATGTCTTTCGCCCTGCTCACGCTCGAATCGTTTGTCGCTTCCGCGGGAGCACCGATGATGAAGGGACCCGAGTTGGTGATCCTGTACACGCCGGGCCCGTCCATGGAGGCGCCCCAGAGCACGCAGCCGGGAACCAGCCGGTCCGC
>JAFGQJ010000038.1 GCA_016935715.1 Spirochaetales bacterium | reverse complement strand
GCTAGTCCTTCATCCGATCCAGTATGGCGAGGGTGCGTTCGTCGCAATTTCCCTGGTAGTACTTCTCGAGCACGCGCGTGAACACGGAGCCCGGCTCGTCTACACCGGCAAACAGGGTCATGGAGGATTTCAGCTTCATGTCGTCGGGATATCCGAAGATCTGCGATGCCGAGAATCCTTCCAGGTCAAGGATCGCTTCGGCGCACTCCCTCAGCCTCTTTCCCAACACGGGGTGATCGAGGTAGCGCCGCGCCTCTTCGATGCTCTTTATCGAATAGAACTTCGTGGTCGAGCTGAAGCCCAAACCATCGATCTGGGGAAACACGAACCACATCCAGTGGCTTCTCTTGCAGCCGCTGCCCAGCTCGTGCAGCACCCGATCGTAGATCCTGTCCTGTGCTTTGATGAATCGGGACAGCTCGCAAGGGTCTCTGTCTCCCATGGTTTTCCCTGCTTCACTCATACGGTATTCCACCTCCCGCTACGGCTGTCCGGTAAACGTATTGATCTCGTCGAGCTCCCGGTCCGTTCTGGCTGCGTAGGGTATGTAGCCGTCGGCAAGCGCCTTGCTGCGGAAATTCTGGACAATGGATTCGGGCTCCGGCAGCCGTATCCCGCGGTCCACGTAGTCCACCACCAGAACCGGTTTGCCCGCATCCCGCACCGCCTGGAGCAGCGCTTTGCGCTCCGCGGTAACGGCGGCCACGATCGGCGAGGTGCCGTCGTAGTACAGGTCCTCTATGGCGATTGCGCTGATCGTATCGAGGTAGTCATCGGCCGCATCGTATTCGAAGATCCGTTCGCCGTTCTGAGGAATCACGTAGAACTGTGGCTTTCCCCTGTCGAGCCGGGCGTGCCGTGCGATCCTTCCTACCAGGCCGATCATCCTCTCCGCGGCCGTGGACTCGTCGATCCAGTAACCTTCCCCGTTGTACCTGTCGCCCCAGTATTCGAAGGCGTCGATGATATCGAGATAAACCCCGTCGAATCCGTCGTCGATGATGCGATCCAGGTAGTCGATCACGATCCGCTGCCAGTCCTCCGACCAGTACTGCACCTTGTAGTTGCCTTCCCAGTCGGGGTTGGTCCTTCCCAGCCAGCAGGGCGCAGCGCTGGTGGGCTGTCCTTCGATCCAGGACACCCACCGTGAATCGAAATAATAGCGGTACTCTTCTGCTTCTCCGATGCTGAGGTAGGCGAGCAGCTTCCTGGCCCCGCCGCTGTTCATCACAGCGATCTCATCGGCGCTGTAGCGCCCGCTCTCCTCGCCGTCTCGGGAATAATCGATGACCGCTGTCTCGAACGCAGTGCCCTCGATAGAGGAGGCCGAGGCATCCTGGAGCTGATACATCCAGCTCGCTCCGGGAAGGGATCCTGCAGCCGGCTCCGTGGAGCCGGGATCGGCCACGTCATCACAGGGATTGGGCTGGCAGCCTCCCAGTCGCTGCAGGGGCACCGGCCCGCAGCCGGTCAAAGCCGTAATCAAGAGCAGAACGACCAGGACCAGCGGTAAAACCGGCGGGAAACCGTCTCTCATGGCCTGCCCCTTCGGGTACCCGTCCAGGCGTAGCCCGCCGTCAGCTCCAGCCGAAGCGCATCACCGTGGGGATTGAAATCCCACTCGCTCAGGAATCCATAGCCGGTCCCCAGACCGACGAGAAACCCCTGGTCGAAAGGCCGGCTGAGAGCCCGCAGATTCAGCTCGACACCTCCGCCCTGGCCGTAAAGCATGCCTCGGCAGGCGGCTTCGAGGGAGAGCCGCTTCAGGACAGTCCAGCGGTAGCTCGCCTTCACGATCAGAGGCATCGACACGCTTGCCTCGAGAGTTTCGATTCCCACCGCGGTGCCCAGACCGGCCGCCAGCCCGTGACGGGGGGTCTCTACGAAAGCCCAATCAACCGCGATTCCGATCTCGACGTACGAACGCGGCATCAGGTACGGTGAATCGGAGAGTACCCAGAACGACGCTCCTGCACGGTTCCAGGGTACGGTGGTCGCGAAGACGCCGAAGGGAAGATCGAAGGCAACCGTGCTCATGGAGGGACTCAGGGGCGCCGTGGCTACGCTGGCCAGCACGCGCGCTTCCCGGATCTGCGAAAGCTGCCCTTCGGACTGCGAAAACAACGGACTCCCGATCAGCATCAACAGGGCGATCAGGATCATCGATCGATGCGGAGGCAGCAGTCGCACTACAGCACCCACTTGCGCTTGATGTTCCGCAGACTGAGGAGAAACAATCCGGCGGCAAACAGCAGCAGCACCGGGACGCTGACCCAGTACGGCAGAATCCCTATCCCGTTGATCGCCGCCTTGAGGATGTCCACTCCGTAGGTCAGGGGCAGGACAAAGGAGAGGGGCCTGATGAACACGGGCAGGGCCGAGATGGGGATGAACAGGCCGCAGAGAAACAGCATCGGGAAACGGAAGAAATTCGAGAAGGTCTGCGCCTCGAACACCTCGTGCACCGCCACCGAGATGAACAGCCCCAGGAACGTGCTGGTGGCGGCGATCAGCAGGATGCTGCCGATCACCGCGGGCCAGAGGACCCCGGAGAGCTCCACCACGAAGGCTGCCACCAGGATCGGTACGCAGGCGTTCAGGGTTCCGAACAGGATGGCTCCCCCGGTTTTGGCCAGCATCAGCAGGCTCAAGTCTATAGGGGCGAGCAGCAACCGCTCGAACGAGCGGCTTCTGCGTTCGAAGGTGATGGTCACCGCCAGCATGGAGGTGGTGCCGAAAAGGATAGACATGGCCACCACCCCCGGCAGCAGCTCCCGGATGTCGAGGGGCGTTCGCGATC
>JAFGQJ010000238.1 GCA_016935715.1 Spirochaetales bacterium | reverse complement strand
CGCAGCTTTGCGATGATACCCGCCTCGTTGGAGGCGGAATCGGATTTGAAGAAGCTCTGAGTCTCCTTCAGGATCTCCACGGTAGCGTACTGCTCCAGCAGCTTCGTGAGCACGACGGCCAGCAGGGTATCCTTTTCCTTGATCCCTTTCAGGGAGATGAACTGGTTCTTGAGCTTGGCGAACACCGCCTCCAGGTTGGTCGCCGTGGAGAAGGTGAACTCGCTCAGCTGCAGGGGGGATTCCCGTTTCACCTCCTCCATGATCTTGCTCAGATATTTCCCGGTCAGGCTTTCGGTTTCCAGATCCACGTACGGTATCCGGAGCAGCAGCCTGTACAGCCGCTGGGGATTCTCCACCCTGCCCTGATATCCGGACAGGGTGATGACGAAGGATGTCGTTGCTCTTGGATCCGCGCTCTGGAGGGCGTCGATGACGAAGTTGTTGCGGGGATTGCCGATCTTCAGCTCATAGGCACAGAGAAAGCAGCCCAGCG
Organism: Spirochaetales bacterium; assembly: GCA_016935715.1. GTDB lineage: Bacteria > Spirochaetota > Spirochaetia > SZUA-6 > DRHE01 > JAFGQJ01. The sequence continues at coordinate 4,958 of JAFGQJ010000238.1, read as the reverse complement.
TGTGGGGGTCGAACTGGTGCATCTGATCGCGGAAATACTCGATGAAGGGATCCGCGCTCTCCACCAGAATGTCCAGGAGCTTGGTGAATACCGAACGCTGCACCGCAGGATTGGCTTTGATCAGGTTGTTCCTGACCGGTTCGAGCTCCCCCGCTTCCAGCAGAGCGGGCAGCACGATATCGAGGTACTCACGGCCTCCGGCTGTGTCCTGAAGGAGGGAGCGGCAGAGCTCGAGGGCCTTGGGATGCATCGGCGGGATGGTCGTGATCGAGCGCAGCAGCTCCCGCCGTATCTCCCGATCCTGGAAAAAGGCAAAATACTCCACCAAGCGTCCCACGGAGGAGGGGGCGCGGATCTGCGTGAGCGTGTTGATCGCCGCTTTCTTCTGAACGTTTTTTCCCTTTTCGATGATCGTGTGCAAATGGTCTATTGCCGCCTCGTTGCCGAGAGAGGCGGAGGCGTTGATGGCGGCCAGGCTGACTTCCAGGTTGGAGTTGTAGAAGTCCTCGATGAGAATGCTGAAGATCTGCTCGTCGTAGAAATTTTTGAGAAGAGTAAGGGCGGTTATTCTCGTTTCGTCCGTAGATGCCTGTTTCGGCTTTGCTGCTGGTTTTTCGCTTCTGTTCATGGGTGCCCCGGGATCTGCCCTGCCGCAGCTAGTGTAGCGGAACAGGCCGGGAAGTGTCAACTTTCACGGGCATCCGTGTCACCGGCATCCCGGACAGGTAGAGCCCGGCGGCTAGGCGGGCAGGGCCTGCCTGGACAGATCCTGGAGGCGCTGTATACGCTCCTCCAGAGGCGGGTGGGTCGAGAACAGGGCCTGCAGGCCCCCCGTGAACGGATTTACGGTGAACATCTGGGCATCCGCGGTGTTTCCCCTGCCCATGGGAACAGCGGAACGGGAGATCTTACGCAGAGCATCGGCCAGAGACAGGGGACGGCCCGACAGCGCCGCTCCGTCCCTGTCGGCGGCATACTCGCGGATGCGGGAGATCAGCAGCCGGATGAGCAGCGCGGCCAGGGGAGCCCCGACGATCAGCAGAAGGAAGACGAGCGGATTGGAGCGGGTGCGGCTGCCCCGATATCCGAAGCGTGCCGCTTGGGCGGCCATGGCCAGGGCGCCGGCCAGGGTGGCCGCGATCGTGCTGGTCAGGGTGTCCCGGTTTTTGACGTGGGCCAGCTCGTGAGCCATGACCCCCTCCAACTCGTCGTCGTCCAGCTGTTCGAGGATTCCGACCGTGGCAGCCACGGCCGCATGTTTGGGATTGCGCCCGGTGGCGAAGGCATTCGGCGTTTTTTCCGGAACCAGATAGACCCGCGGCATGGGCAGCCCGGCCTTTTCGGCCAGCCGGGAGACGATGCGGTGGAGCCGCGGCTGGTCCTGCGGCCCCACCTCCCGGGCCCGGTAGCGGGCCAGAACGATTTTGTCGCTGGCGAAGTACGCGACGAAGTTCACCACCAGCGTTACGGCGAAAGCGAGCAGTGCCCCTTCCAACCCGCCCAGCAGACCGCCCACCCAGACGAACAGCACCGCGAGCAGCACCATCCAGAAGGTGGTTCGCAACCTGCTGCGCACGTCTCAGCGCCTGGGTTTCGACAAGCGGCTCAGAAAGCCGCCGAGCAGGCCGCCGCCCCCGCTCATGGACTGTCCGCCTCCCTGGAGCAGGAAGCCCGCCACGTCGTCGAGCACGCTGCCGTCCCCGTCCCTATCGATCAGCGCGGCGACGCCGCTGGAACCCAATCCGCCCTGGTCTCTCTTCCGGGACAGGGTGCCCAGGACCACGGGGGCCAGCATCACGATGGCCTTCATGATCGTTCCCTGGTCCAGGTTCAGTTTGTTCGCCATGGTGTCGGCTGCGTTGACCCCCGCGTCCCCCAGAAGGCCGCCCAGTCTGGGGTCGGCATCCTGCTGAACCTTGTCGGCGAACAGGCCGCTGAGGTTGTCCAGTACCGAAGGGTCACCGTACTTGTTCAGGATATGGTTCGCCCGATCCGCGCCGCCGCGGGTCTCCATCTGACGCTTCAGCCCTCCCAGTATCAGAGGCAAAACGTTCGGGATGATCTGGTTGGCCGTCTGCTTGTTGATACCCAGGGTGCCTGCCAGCTGCCTGCTCACCTGCGGACCCATCGATTTCATGAAATCCGTCTGAAAATTGGTCATGTTTCCTCCTTATGTAGTCCCAACCCGTCATGGGGATCAATAGAGTGCGCCGTGTTGCCCGCCCCGCCGGTACGGGACCCAGCCCAGAGCCAGGACGCGCACCGAGATATCAGTTTTTTTCGGTCTGATCTCCAGAGTCTCGAGATCCTCAGCCAGCGGATCGACGGCTGTTCTCAGGCTTTCGGTTTCCTGTGCTACTTTGGCCTCGATCTCAGCCAGCTGCCGCGTCATGGCCTCGACGTTCTCTTCGGCCCGGTCGACGTCCTGCTTTTCCTTCAGGATCCTGCCGGCGCCCCGCGCCGCCGTGGTGGCCCGCCCCAGGGTGGTGCGCCCGACGGTCTTGCGTCCCACCAGGGCATCCAGGACCGTTACTCCCACCGAAATTGCAGTCTGCAGCTTCTGCTGCCTGGCCTGTTCTTTTTCCCGGTCCACCGCCTGCTCCGCCCGCCGGATGCGGTCCTGCAGGGAAGAGATGCGCGCGGCGTAGCGCCGGCGGATCTTTTCGATCAGCTCGTCGCGCCGCTCGTGTCCGGTTTGCTGCAGGCGGATGCGGAAATCCTTCTCCGACTCGCCCGGTTCGGAAAAGACGTTGAGAGAGGGGCTGTGGTAAAGCTTCAGGATCTGGCTATGGTACAACCAGTCCCGGAAATCTTTGCTCCAGCTTGTGTAATTCTTCGCTTCTCCGAGGGCCGAGGGAATCGCAGCGAATTCGGCGCCGGGTTCGGGGACCGTCTCCAGATCCCTGTCCCGGATCTCCGTAACGGCGGCCTCTTCCCAGAGCGGGCGGTCCAGCTTGGGAGAAATGCGTGCCAGGTACGAAACCTCCCGCTCCGCGGACAGATCCGCCTTGGCATTGAGGTAGTATATCTTGGCCATGGCGAGACACACAGGCTCGTACACCAGGGATCGCGCATCCTCTGCCGCCGCCCGTGGGGGAATGAAAAACTGGGAAATCCCCGGGTCGATCACGGGTCGCGTGGAAGCCGCAGCGCCCGGGGGCGGCACAGCTGCAGCGCCCGGGGGCTGCGCGGCCGCAGCACCGGGCCCGGAGGCCTGCGCAGCCTGCTCCGGAGCGGCTGCGGTCTCAGCGGCAAGGCTCTTGAACGGTTCCATCAGCCTGCGGATCTGATCCCGTGTCAGCGGGCCGCGCAGGTAGGACATCACCCAACGGGTCTCGAACAGCACGGGGCGCTGCTCGTGAACATTGTTCATCAGGAATTTTCGGCTGCCCAGACCCGCCAGGATCTGCCCCATCTGGCGGCGGTCGAAACGCGTCCCTTCACCCGCCTGTGTTCCCTGCAGACCGTCAAGGACCCGCGCCTGGTCCCTCTCGGTCTGCAGCCTGCCGATGAACCAGGTGCCGGTGTTGGACAGGGCCTTGTAGTCCAGATCCACGGGATTCTGCGTGGCCAGGACGATGCCCAGACCGAAAGCCCTGGCCTGCTTGAGCAGGGTCAGCAGCGGACCCTTCGACGGGGGATTGGCAACCGGGGGCAGGTAGCCGAAGATCTCATCCATGTACAGCAGGGCGCGCAGGCTGTTGGTGCCCGACTGCGAGCGCATCCAGCCCACCACCTGCAGCAGCAGCAGCGAAACGAAGAACATGCGCTCGGCATCCCCGAGATGCGCGATGGAGAAGATCGCAACTCGCGGCTTACCACGGGGGCCGTACAGCATGCGGTTCAGGTCGATCGGCTCCCCCTCGGTCCAGGCCTTCATGGTTGGAGCGGCCAGGAAGTTGTTGAGCTTCATGGCCAGCTCGTGGCGGTCGTCGGCGGGGAAGAAAGCCTCCAGGTCGAACACGCCGATTCTTGGAAACGGTGGCGCCTGAACTTCCCGTATCAGCTGGGGGATATCCAGGTTGAGTCCCTGCTGCCAGGCGGTCTCCAGGATCGAGGAGAGCAGAATGTGCTCCCGGCTCTGCAGCGGATCGGTATCCAGTCCCAGCAGATCGAGCAGGCTGGTGACGGTGGTGCTGATCCTCTCCCGCAGCAGGTCGGGATCTTCCAGGATCGCCCGGGCGGGCGCGTCGAAGGAGCGCAGGATGGAAACCGGGACTCCGGCGCTGTTTCCGGGTGTGTAGATGACGAACTCAGCCGCCTCCCGCAGCTGGCGGATGCGCTGCCCGTCCTGACCCCACTCTGCCAGACCCCGGCGCCACAGGGCGGCCTGACGGTCCGCGTACTGTGCCGGGCTCAGCTCTTTCTTGCGGGCGTCATCCGCGTTGATCCAGGGCAGGAAGTCCTCCGGCTCGAGATCCGGGAAGGTGAGCAGGAGGTTGGCGAGATCCCCCTTGGGGTCGATCACGATGGACGGGATGGCGTCCAGAGCCGCCTCCTCCAGCAGCCCGATGCACAGGCCGGTCTTGCCGCTGCCGGTCATGCCCACGCACACCGCGTGGGTCAACAGGTCCTTCGAATCGTACAGCACGAGAGGTCTGTCCTCTCCCTCAGCCCCCCCGGTCTCGCGACCGAGGTAGAATACCCCGAGCCCTTCGAATTTCTGCATGATGAAGGAATGGTACCACGACCGAGTGCTGCTGTCCAGGATTTGCATTACCTCGGGTGGGAACGGGAAACTGCCACCATTTCCTGAATTTTCTACAAAAAAAAGCTTGCACTAATAGCTATACAGGTGTATAGTGGTTATCATGGAATACACCGAGAAACTGGCCCGGGAGATCGCCACCTTGTCGGCTCACATCGACGCTGCCACCCACCGCCTTCTGCAATGCATCCGCAGCTTCGATGAGTCCTGCGGCTGGCACGAGCAGGGCGCCATCTCCTGCGCCCAATGG
>JAFGQJ010000237.1 GCA_016935715.1 Spirochaetales bacterium | reverse complement strand
GGCTCTCCCCGGCCTCCGACCCGGCCCGCTGCCCGGATTGCGCGGCCAGGGCTTTTTCCAGGAAGCCGGCCAGCACGATGATCCACTGCAGCCCTTCGGCTTGCAGGACTCTGACCATGTCGTAGGTGTAGGCCATCTCCGATGGAAGGAACCCCGCCGGGTTGACGCCGAAAACCTCGCGGTCGATCTCCAGACCTCTGCGGATCTGCCGTTCCATCTCCTCCGGCAGGAGCAGCTGAGGGATCGGGTGGGTGTAGGTGTAGGAACCGAGCTCGAAGGAGCTGTCCAGGTTTTCCCTGATCGTGTCCAGCACGCCCGGCTCCACCTGCTGGAGCGTCCGGGTGGAGAAGCCGGAGAGGAACAGGTCGGCCCTGGCTTTGTACTCGAGCAGCAGCCGCAGCAGAGGGATGTATCCCCGTTCGATGATCGGCCGCTCCTCCCCCACCTCGATGGCGCTGCGCTGGATGTTGAAGTTGAAAGCAAAGGCAATATGGATCATGCAGCCCATTGTACGGGCCGCAGGGGTTTCGGCAAGATGCCGGGGATGCAGTATCCGACCTGTCAGGAAGACCGCCGGGTTCAGCACGTGGCGCGCAGGGGCGCCCGACGAGCAGCTGCCAGAACGAAGCCGGGCAAAGCTTGACAGGGGGAATTCCGCCTCCTATAATTTTTTTATTCTCATCAAGGAGGTGCTGTATGAAACGACTCGTTTGGCTCCTCGGGCTGCTGGCCCTGGCCGCCGGGTTCGCCTTCGCAGCCGGCGGGCAAGAGGAAACGGCCGCGGCCGAGAAGATCGAGCTGCGCTACATGATGTGGGATCCCCAGATCATCGAAAAGGAGCAGGAGCTGGCGGCCAAATACCAGCAGGAACACCCCAACGTCACCGTTACGGTGGAATCCGCCGCCTTCTCCCAGTTCTGGGAAAAGATGCAGGCCATGGCGGCGGCCAAGAACATGCCCGACGTTTTCTGGATGAGCTCCGGCTATGTCAAGGATTACGCCCGCCTGGGAGCGATCTTGAACATAGAAGACCGGGTCGACAAGCTGGATCAGAGCAAGTACTTCCCCAGCGCTTTCGGCGTGCTGAGGGCCCCCACCTTCGAAGGGGACATGTACGCCTTCCCCTGGGCGGTGGTCACCTGCATCTCCTTCTACAACAAGCGCATCTTCGACGAGGCCGGCGTGGCCTACCCCACCAACGACTGGAGCTGGGACCAGCTGAGAGCCACGGCCAGGAAGTTGTCCAGGGACAGCGACGGGGACGGCGCCTACGACCAGTGGGGCTACTGGGTCAAGGGCCGCTACACGCAGCTGTATCCCTTTGTCTACAACAACGGCGTGCCCTCCGGGCCGATCTCTGCGGATTTCAAGACCTTCCTGGGGGCCGGCGGCAAGGGCCGCGAGGCTTTCAAGTTCCTGGCCGACCTGGTCCTGGTGGACAAGAGCTCACCCACCCCGGCCCAGACCAAGGGGGTGAGCACCTTCTTCACCACCGGGAAAATAGGCATCTGCACCGAGGGCAGCTGGCGGATCGACACCTACCGCAAGAGCCTGGAAGACCCCTTCGGGATCTTCCTCACTCCCAAGGGCCCCGGTTCACCGGGTGAGCACGTGGTCTACGGCTGGGCCGACGCCATGTCCATTTCGGCGTTTACCAGGCATCCCGATGAGGCCTGGAATTGGATGATGTACATGACCGGTTCCGGACGCCCGGTGGATTCGATCCTGGGCGGCAAGATCCCGATCTGGAAAGCCAGCGCCACCTCCGACGCCTGGCTGGAGAAGGACCAGCGCCCGGAGAACAAGCAGCTGGTTCTTGATTCGGTCGACCTGATCGGCAAGCAGGTCACCATGGCTCCGCTCTACGACGAGTGGAACGCAGCGGTTCAATCCGACTTCGACAAGATCATTCTTGGCGAGGGTGAGTTCGACGCAGTCATGGCCGAGCTGAAGGCCAAGGTCGAAAAGGTCCTGGCCAGGGCCCAGTAACCGCTGGAGCTCAGTGCTGCGCGGCTTCCGGTTCTTCCGGGAGCCGCGACCTCATAGGGCACCGGGACGTACCGTAGTGTGAAGACACCGCTCAACTCCGTGCGCTTCGAAAAACACATAGCCCCCTACATCTTCATCCTCCCCATGATGCTCGGCCTGTTCGTGTTCCGCCTGGGCCCGGTCGTATGGTCGTTCCTGCTGAGCTTCCAGAAGTACAACCCCTTCCAGGGAGGCGGCTGGATCGGCCTGGAGAATTACCGGGAGCTGATCCAGGACAAGGAGTTCCACCAGATCTTCCTCAATACCCTCAAGTTCACCCTCTGGTACCTTCCCCTGGGCGTGCTCACCTCCCTGGTACTGGCCGTGCTGGTGGACAACAAGCTCAGGGGCATCGTGCTGTTCCGGGCGATCTACTTTCTGCCGGTGATCAGCGCGGTGGCGGCCATCGGCACCATCTGGGCCTGGCTGCTCAACCCGCTGTACGGCCTGGTGAACTTCCTGATCAAGACGATCTTCGGCATCACCGGGCCGGAATGGCTGGGAAGCCCCAGGACCGCCCTGTTCACGATCGTCCTGGTTAACGTCTGGCGGAACATGGGCTACACCATGGTGATCTTCCTGGCGGGCCTCCAGGGTGTTCCCCCGGAGCTCCTGGACGCCGCCTGGGTGGACGGCGCCGGGAAGATCAGGCGCTTTTTCCAAGTCGTCCTGCCCCTGCTGTCTCCCACCACCTTCTTCGTCATCATCATCACCATCATCCGCTCGTTCCAGATCTTCGACCTGGTCTACATCCTCACCGCCCCAGCCGCCGGGGAAGGCGGCACCGTGGGGGGGCCGGCGGGCTCCACCAATGTGCTGGTCATCTCGATCTTCCTCAATGCCTTCAAGTACTACCGGATGGGCTACGGGGCGGCCCAGGCGTACATCCTGTTCGTCATGGTCGCCGTCATCACGGCCATCCAATTCCGATTCCAGAAACGGTGGGTTCATTACCAATGAGAGTGACGCCCAGGAAAATCCGCAGGCTCGCCGGCACCTTCCTGCACTACCTGGTGCTGCTGATCATCGCCGCCACCGTGCTGATTCCCTTCCTGTGGATGCTGTCCACGTCCCTGAAGGGCCGCGGGGTGCTGCACGAGATTCCCCCCCGCTGGATCCCGGAAAAGTTCTACTGGAACAACTACGCGGAGGTGCTGTTCAAGCACCACTTCCTGCGCTACAGCATCAACACGGTCTACATGGCCCTGATGGTGGGGATCGGTCAGTTGCTGACCTGCTCCCTGGCCGGTTTCGCCTTTGCCCGCCTGAAGTTCGCCGGGCGCAACCTGCTGTTCGCCCTGCTGCTGGCCACGATGATGGTCCCCCTGCAGGTGATGATCATCCCCGAGTTCCTGATCATGCTCAGGCTCAACTGGATCGATCATCCCCTGTTCCTGGCGCTGATCGTTCCCTCCTGGCTGGCCGGCGCCTTCGGCACTTTCATGCTCCGGCAGTTCTTCATGACCGTGCCACAGGACCTGGAGGACGCCGGGCGGATCGACGGCTGCAACATCTTCGGAATCTACTGGCGGATCTTCCTGCCCCTGTCCATGCCCGCCCTGGCAACCCTGTTCATCTTTGCGGTCATGTCCTCGTGGAACGACCTGCTGCGACCGATCCTCTACATCAGCTCCCAGAGCCGCATGACCCTCACGATCGGCCTGGCCAACTTCACCCGCCAGTACGACGTGAACGAGAACATGAAGATGGCCGGCAGCCTCTTCACACTGCTGCCCCTGATCGTCCTCTACGCCTTCGCGCAGAAGTACTTTGTCCAGGGCATCACTCTGTCCGGATTGAAGGGATAGGGGACGAACCGTCCCGGCATATCGCCGGTTACCGCTCCAGCCCCAGCAGCCGCTCGGCGTTTCCGTGCAGGATCTTCTCGATGTCGCCGTCCGGAAGGCGCAGAAAGCGCAGGATGCGGTGCTGCTCCTCCAGGTAGCTCATGGTGAAGGTGCGGGGGAACCAGCTGGAGTCGGTGGCGAACAGCAGGCGATCCGGGCCAACGGTCTCGCAGAACTTGCGGAACAGGTCCTGGAGGGTCAGGGGATAGGCCATCCAGCGCACCCACTGGTTGGAGCCGGAGCTGTCCACGTACACGTTCGGGCAGGTCCAGCACAGGTGCAGCAGCTCGGTGGGGTAGCCGGCCCCGAAGTGGGGAACGATGAAGTTGACCCGGGGAAAGGCTTTGGCCGCGTCGTGCAGGGCCAGAGGATTGATGTTCATGTGAGCGCTGATCCCCCCGGAGCCGCCCAGTATGCCGAAATGGATGAGCACCGGCGCCGCGTGCTTCTGGCAGATCTCCCAGAGGGGAAACAGTGCCGGATCGCTGATCGGCCGATCCAGCGAGGGCGCGAGCAGCTTGTAGCCCCGCATGCCCAGCTCTTTCAGTGCGTGCTCCAGTTCCCCGGCGGCGCCGTCCGCGAAGGGATGGTGGTGGGCGAAGCCGATGAAGCGATCGGGATGGTACCCCACGATCCCGGCCAGCCGATCGTTCCCTCCGCCCGAGACGAACACGACCCGCTCGACGCCCTTGTCCACGATGTCCCGGTACCAGCGGTCCGAGGCCTCCCGGTCGTCGGTGACCTCCTCCCGCTCCGCGGGGAAGTTCCAAGCCTTCCTCCAGATCTCACCCTGAACGTCCGCAGCCGGCGCCGTCTTCTGCTTCGTGATCCGCTTGGACACCCGGGCGTATCCGGGAAACCAGTCCCCGGCGACGGGGAAATGGGAGTGGATGTCGATGACCTCGATTCCCTGGATCATGTCTTCGACCCACCGATCAGGCGCAGGATGTTGGCCCCCATTATCAGGGAGATCTCCTCCCTGCCTAGCTCCAGGCTCCTGAGAATGCCCAGCTGCTGCCGCAGCACGGCCCTGCGATAGCCCCGGGAGAGCATGCGGGAGTCGGTGCCGAAGATGATCCGCTCGGGCCCGAACACCTGGAGGGTTCTCTCGAAGACCTCCGAGAGGGTCGTCCGGTAGGGAAGGTAATCGATCCAGACGTTCTTGCCGCAGGTATCCACGTGCAGGTTGTTGACGTGGTAGGCCAGGAAGAGCACCTCCCGGAAGTAGCCGGCCCCGAAGTGGGCGATGATGAAGGGGACCTCCGGGAAGTCCTTGAGCACGGGGTGGAGCTCGATCGGATTGGCATAGCGCAGATCGGCCTCGTACTGCAGGGTTATTCCCAGGTGGAACAGGACCGGGACGCCGAGGGAGCGGCACTCCTCGTAGAGAGGATACACCGCCCTGTCGGAGGGCAGGAAAGCCATGGTCGTGGGATAGAGCTTGAGCCCGACGTAGCCCTGCTCCACGATCCGCCGGCGAAGCAGCTGGGCCGCATCCGCCTCTCTCGGATCCACCGTGGCGAAGGCGTAGAAGCGCTGCCCGCCGGCCTCGATCACCTGGGTAAGCTCATCCTCCTCCGGGTACAGGGCCACGAAGACCGCCCTGTCCACCCCGTGCCGGTCCAGCTCCCGTGCCCAGTCCCGGGCGAGCTTCTCCGGGGGATCCTCGTTCTCCTCCCCCAGCTCGCTGTCGTACCTCTTCCTGAATCCATCGCTCCAGAGCTGGTAGGCCCGCCTGTAGCCGGGATCCTTCTCGCCCAGCCGCTGTCTGATCCAGCGATTGGTCGCCGCCGTCATGATGTGCATGTGGGCGTCCACGATCTCTATTCCGTCGATCATTTCGCACTCCAACACTTTGTCGATCCACCGCTCGGTCTCACCGCCTGGAAAACTCCAGGATCCCCAGGGTGCCCTCCATCTCAAGCACGACGGCCGGCATCTGACGGTACTGGTAAAGCACCTTCACGCCCTGGCTGCTCTTCAAGTGGTAGCCGTTCATGCGGATGCGCAGCGGCAGCCCCGGAGAGGTGGACCGGATCTCCAGACGATCGCCTTCCAGCCAGCGGTACTCCACGCCGATGTCGTCCAGGCTCTCCAGCCTCGCGTGAGCCTCCCGGAGGCTCACGAAGCGGATCCACGGGTAGTGCCGACCCACGAAGTCGAGCATGCCGGTGAGCTCCCCCTTCAGCTGCTCCCAGCTCATCCCCCGCGAGCGGTTGGGGTCGAAGATGTCGTCGGCGTGGATGAAATGCGCCCAGATCCCCGCCCCCGAAGCGGCGGCCACGGTGAGCTGACGCACCGCCTGGGTGAAGGGGTAGCCGCTGGACGTGCGGGGGATCAGGTATAGATCGGGGAAGCGGGGATGGGGGCCGAAGACGCTGCGGGTCTCCTCCCCCGCTCCGGAGCGCAGGAAGGACATCACCTTGATCGAGGGAAAGACATTGTGCACCGCCGCGATCCCGGTTTCGGAGATGATGTTGTTGGGCGCGATGTAGGCGTAGGGAAGGGTGTGCTCGCCGAACAGGCCGATCCACTCCCGCCTGGCCGCCTGGAGAGACTGCTCCATGGCCTGCTGCGACGGCCAGACCGCCACGTTGACCTTGGTCCTGTTCTCCGTCAGGGAAACGTGGTTGTAGCCGTGGAAACCCAGCTCCTGTCCGCTCTCCAGGATCTCCCGGGCGATCTCCACCGTGGCCTGATCCTCCGCCACGAAGAACTCCCCGCTTCCGAAGGGAGGCTCCACGCTGGCGTTGTAGTTGAACACCACATAGCTGACGTAGGGGATGGAACGGCTGCCGAAAATGGCCTTGATGTCGGGCCAGAACTGCCGCGTGTAGTACTCGGTGTCCTTCACCAACAGGGGGGCCTTGACCACATTGAACATCGGGATCGGCCAGTCGTCCACGAACATGATGCCCAGTCCTGCGGTAGCGGCGACGCCCACCGGCCGCAGGTAGAGAAACGACTCCAGGATGAATCCCTGGAAATCCCCGGTGTGAAATCCGTTCCAGTTCCAGCTCAGCACCCTCCCCTTGCCCCTGGAAACGCTCCAAAGGAGGGGATGGTTCTCCCTGTGGCTGTAGGCTAGAATCTCCGCATCCGCAGCCGGGGAGCCGGTTCCGGCAAGCCACAGGAAGGTCTCTCCCTCCAGGGAAAGCCCCTCGCCCAGCAGGAAGCCCTCCCGGAAACGGAAGCCCGTCCTGGTTGCCGGCCTGCCCCGGCCGCGGGTCTGACCCAGCACCGAGGCCAGCTTCTGGAAATCCCCCCCGACCAGGGATACGACCCCGCCGCCCTGGTCGAGAAAATCCTCCAGCACTTTCGGATCCAGGCCGCCGTCGCCTTTCAGGATCAATCCGGCAGCGGTGAAGGGCCGCAGATCCCCCGGCACCAGCTTGGCGAGCTCCTGCCCGTCGATGACCTGGAAGGGCAGCTTGGCACGTTTCAGCAGCGCCGTCGTGTACTCCAGGGTCCTGGCGGTGGCCGTGTCGCTGCTTTCGGCCAGGAGGGCGATCCGCTCCTGCTCGGCGCGGGGGAAAAGGGCTTCCCGGAGAAAGGCCTCCACGTTGAGCAGCAGCCTGACCTTGCCCCCCTCCATCCGGTAGATGTAGCGCGACAGGGCGAACCCCCCGTTGCGGTTGGTCACGATCACCGGACTGGGTGCGTAGGGGCGGTCGGTCCTTTCGATCGAAAGGTAGACCCTGAGGTTGCGGTCGTGCTCGAGAAAACGGTAGAAGAAAGCCGAGGCCCGCAGATCCTGGGCCCCCTGGAGCTCGACCATGCGGGAATCCTTGCTCACGATCCTCAACACCCCCGCGTCCTGGGTCCAGTCGCCGAAGTACATGATTCCCAGACGGGAGAGAGTCGGGTTGATCCGGCCCGGCTCCACGTACTCCTTGCTGTCCCGATCCTGATAAGCGCCGAAGTTGTCGAACACGATCACCTTGATACCCCGGTCCATGGCATCATCAAGGAACTCCAGGTATCGCTGAGGAGCTTTCATGGCCGCCCCCCGGTACCAGCTGATCACCGCTCGCACCCGGTCCAGGGTGCCGGAATCGGGGTTCCCGCCGTCGATGTCCCAGTAGCGCACGGTGAAGCCCATCTGCCTGAGCGGCCGGGAGAGGTAGAAAAAGATCTCGTTTTCCCGCTCCGTCTGACCGTCGGAGGATTTGTAGAGGGCCAGGATCTCCCGCTCGAAGGTTGACGAAAAGGCTCCCTGAACCGGCAGCAGCAGCAGGAGAGGCAGGAGGATGCTCAACAGGCCCGTTCGCAGTCTCATGTGGAAAAATCCTTCCATATAAACTCTGTCATCTCAAAATACACCGTCTGAGCTCTCACGTTCAGGGGGCCAGCAGCCTCGGCAGCCGGGAGGAGAAGCCCAGCCCCACGTAGAGGGAACGGTAGTCGTCTTCGGCCTTGCTGTAGTCGAAGGGGCTGTGGATCGCAGCCCGCAGGTAGTAGTACCCCTCACCCCTGCTCAGGCCCAGATTTGCCTCTACATCGAAGGTCGGCTCGTCGACGCTCATCTCCTCCCAGGTCATGGCGGCCACGGCTCTCAACCCCACGTTGAGGCTGCTCGCCTCTCCCACGGGGATCCAGGCGCTGCCGGAAAGCCCGCCGCCGGCCACCATTTCACCCTGCGGCGTGTAGTACACCGCGTCCTTCTCGCTTTCCTGGTAGGAGAAGCTGCCCACCAGGTTCAGCTCCACGCTGGGCTCCTCCACGCGCAGTATCCCCAGGATCAGCTCCTGAGCCGCGCTGTACAGCCAGTTGCTGTCCGAGCCCGAAAATCCGAAGCCGGGCCAGGGGGACACGTGCTCGACCCTGCCGTAGGTGCGCATGGAGCTGTAGCGGAAGGGGTAGGCCTTGATGAATGACAGGGAGGTGCTGAGGTTCAGCTCGGCTGCCTCTGCAAAGAAATCGAAGTCATCCAGCGAGTCCGTCTCGCTCTTCCAACCCCAGGACAATCCGCCGTTCAGATACAGATAACGGCCGAGGGCCCAGCCGAAGTCCAGCCCCGCCTGAGGAACGACCTGCACGGCGTCGCCCGCCTCGAACAGCGCTTCCAGGTTCTGGGCGTGGGCGCCGATCGACGGGGTCAGGACGAACCCGGCCGTGTAGAAGTTGATCGGCACGCCGATCCGCAGATGATGGATGTAGTACGCCTCCCCGATGAGCTCCGGATTGATGTCCACCCCGTCGGCCGTGTAGTCCACCTCCACCCCGACTGCGGTGCTGAGCCACGTGTGGTAGGAGGCGGAGCTGCGAACGGTGAGCCTGGAGCTCTCCAGCAGGGTGTAGATGTTCAGCTCGAAGCTGTCCGCGTGCTGCCGGGCCAGCTGGTTGTAGCGGGCGCTGACGTTCTCGTAGAGGGGATCCGACCAGTACACCCGCTGGTAGTTGGTCATGGCCCTCTTCCAATCCCCGCTCCACTCGTAGATCGTGCCCAGGTCGTAGATCGTCTCGATGTCCCAGGGATCGATGGCCAGAACCTGCCTGTACTGCCGGATCGCTGCGGGGAAGTTCCGCTCGCTGAGGTAGAAATCGCCCAGCTGGTTGCGGATCAGGTAGGTGTTTTCACCCAGCCGGTACATGCTCCTGATCAGCCGGTTCTCGTAGAGGCGCATCAGGGTCTCCCGGCTCTCCGCCAGCTCCTGCATTTCTTCTTCTGCCAGCTTCTCCGCCTCATCCAGAGCGTCGAGGGCTGCGGAGGCCTCCGCCGCCGCATCCCGGACCGTGCCCCCGATCCCCCCGGCGGCGCTGTCGGCCGGCAGCTGCGCGGCCGCGCGCAGCTCGTCCAACCGCTGCCAGTGCGGCAGCAGGGTGAAGGCATCGAATGGAGCGCTTTCGAGAAGCTCGAAGGCCTCGGGCACTTTGGTCTGCCACAGCAGGGTCCGAAACAGCGCCGTCTGATACTGGCGGGGCAGATGCGCCGCCTCCGCCCTGGAGAAGATGCGCCGCCAGGCGTCGTCCAGCTGTCCTTCCGCCAGATGTATCTTTGCCAGCACGTAGTCGGACAGAACGCTGTCCAGGGACTCGAGCTCTTCCACGAAGCTCCTGCGATCCCACTCCCACCGGATCGGTTTGACGATCTTGTCGAAAGTCTCCGCTTCCCGGGTTTCCTCCTCCAGCAGCTCTGAGACCGGATTCCAATCGGCCTCGATGGCATCCGCCATCTCTTCGATCTTGTCCGCCAGGCTCCCTCCCGCCGCCAGAGCCGATGCCAGCGCCGCCTCGGCATCCCGGAGCGCATCCTGGGGATCGGTTCCCTCCGGCACCGGCGGTGCCTCGTCCCTGTCCCGGGCCGCCTCGACCTCCTCCCGGAACTTCGCGTAGGCTTTGCGGGCATCTTCCCAGGCGGAGCGGGCCGCACCGATCTCACTCCTGCGTTCCTCGATCAGCTGCGGGACACGGCTGCAGAACTCCAGATACAGGTGGATCCTGTCCAGCAGCTCGAGCAGCCGGGCTGAGCTCTGATCGAGCTGGTTGATCTCCATGAAGGCGTGATTCGCCAGCACGTTCTGCAGCTCTCCGATCGCTTCCCTGCGCTTCCCGTTCCAGAAGTAGGTCTGGGCCAGGGTCTCCCGCAGCTCCAGGTTGTCCGGCTGGCGTTCCAGCTGCTCCAGGTAGCCGGCTATGACCCGCTCCTTGAGACTCTCCTTCGTGTAGTACAGCTCCAGATACCGGGCAAGCCTGGGGGACTGGCGAAACGTCGCCGTTATCAGCTCCTGGACCTCCCGCGCTCTTTCGGCCTTGTCCAGGCGGGTGTAGACTTCCACGAGGGAAAGATACAGCTCGAGCCTGTCGGGGTAGCGCCGGATGTTGCTGCGCAACACGTTGACACTGCGCTCCGGCACGCCGTTGATGCTGTAGGACTCGGCCAGGTCCACCACGTTCCGATAGTCCTCCGAGGCAAGGCTCAAAGCACGCCGGAACTGCTCGTCCGCCTTCTGCTGCTCTCCGGCCCACTGGTGTACCAGAGCCAGGTTGGCGATCAGATCGATGTCGTCGGGGTGCTGCTGCAGGGCATTGCGGTACAGGTCGATCGACTCCTCGTAGCGGCCGGTCCAGGCGGCGACCTTGGCCGCCTCCAGCCAGAGATCCAGCCTGGAAGGATCGAGCAGCAGAAGGGAGCGGTAGCTCTTCAATCCCTCGGTTACATCCCCCTTCCATATCTGGTTCTTGGCGGTCAACAGCTGGACCTCGATGTTTTGCGGATCGAGCAATCCGGCGCGTTTGAGATACTTGAGGGCGTTCAGATGATCCCCGACCAGAGAATAGATCTGGGCGATTTCCAGGTACCCGGCCAGCTCATCCGGATTGTCCCGGATCTCGATCTGGTACTCCTCGAAGGGTCTGAAGGGGGTGTCGATGGAGCGGTTCCCCCTGTCCATTGGAAACAACTCAGGCAGGGGCCCCTGGTCCAGGGCCGCCTGTTTTTTCGCCAGGAAGAAGCAGTCGAGGTAGAAGTAGAACCGGCCGTCGTACCCGCGGGTGAAGCTGACGCGGAAATCGATCGTGTGCTGTCCCGCCTCCAGGGGGATGTCCCCCACGTAGTTCCAGTAGTACGAGGGAGCGTACTGCTCAACCACCGCAACGTTCTCACGGGATGCGGAGAAGGCCTCGGAGCCGTCCAGGTTGATGGAGAAGGGGGAGGCGTAGGAGGGCAGCAGCTCGTCGGCGGGTCCGGGAGGCGTGCCCCCGTACCACAGCTCGTACTCGCCCGGCTCTTCCACGTACAGCACGAAGGTGGCGTAGAAGGATCTGCCCCCCTGGAGACCGGTGCGGCGGTTGAGCTGCAGGGTGCGGAACTTCGAGCAGCTGTAGTT